>JBOGJF010000540.1:0-4289 GCA_050747785.1 Vicinamibacteria bacterium | reverse complement strand
CAGGACAGAAGTGGAATGGCCGGCTCTTCTTCGGCCTCACCAAGCGGGATAGGGGAGTCTGATGGCACGTGTGCTGCGGATCTCGGGGAGGGGGGCGGCTGCGATCGCCGCCGTCGCTACGCTCGTCCGCTGCGCCATCTACACGAGGAAGTCGACCGACGAAGGCCTGGACCGCGACTTCAACTCCCTGGACAACCAGCGAGAATCTGCTGAGGACTACATCAAGAGTCAGCGTCACCAGGGATGGGAGGCCCTTCCCGATCGTTACGACGACGGCGGCTTCTCAGGCGGGACCGCTGACCGACCGGCCCTGAAGCGCCTACTTGCCGATGTCGAAGCAGGAAAAATTGGCTGCGTAGTCGTGTACAAGTACGACCGCCTGAGTCGCTCCGTGCTCGACTTTCTCCAGATTCTTCGATTCCTCGAGGAACATGGTGTTGCCTTTGTCTCGGTGACCCAGCAATTCAACACGGCCACGCCGGTTGGCCGGATGACCATGAACACCCTCATATCGTTTGGGCAGTTCGAACGCGACACGATTTCAGATCGCACACGAGACAAGATGCGAGCGGCGAGGCGCCGGGGCAAATGGACGGGCGGGATGCCACCCCTCGGGTACGACGTCGTCCCTGAAGGCGGTCGGCTCGTCGTGAACAAAGAGGAGGCCCAGCAGGCACGAGCAATCTTCGCTCTCTACGCCGAGAATCCGTCCCTGGTGGCTGTCTCCCAGGAACTCAACCGGCGAGGGTGGCGGCGGAAGTCTTGGACTACGAAGGACGGGCGTCAGCGGCAGGGAAAAGCGTGGGACGCTGCCAACCTCAGGCGTCTGCTCCGAGACCCCATCTTGACCGGGAAGGCCAAGCTCGGCGGCGAGGTGTTCGCTGGCGAGCACGAGGCGATCGTGCCGAAGACCCTGTTCCAGCGGGTTCAAGAACTGCTGCGAGAGAACCGGCGAACCGGTGGGGCCTCGGCCCGGAACAAGCATGGGGCGCTCCTCCGCGGCCTTCTTCGGTGCTCCGCCTGCGACGCCGCGATGGTCCATGGCTGGACTCGGAAGAACGGGCGGCTCTATCGCTACTACGTTTGCGACAAGGCCCACAAGCGCGGGTGGGAGACGTGTCCCACGAAGTCGGTGCCGGCGATCCAGATCGAGGAGTTCGTGGTGGACCAGATCCGCGTCATCGGCAGGGACGCCGAGGTGCGCCGGCAGACCTTCGGGCAGGCTGCGGCGCAGGTGGCGTCCCAGAGGAAGGCACTTGCGCAGGAGGCGAAAGGGCTTGTGAAGGAGGCCGCCAGTGTCCGCGCCGGGGTTGGACGGCTCGTTGGGGCCGTCGCCAAGTCAGACGGGGCGGCGGGGCTGGCCGTCCTCGACCGCTTGGCGGGGGAGCAGGAGCGCCTCAACGCACTGGAGAGCCGCCTGCACGAAATCAGGGAACAGCAGGCCACTCTTGAGGCCATCCAGATCGACGAGCAAGAACTCGGGCGAGTTCTGGAGCGCTTCGATCCGATTTGGGAAGCGCTGCTCACGCCCGAGAAAGAGCGGATCCTGCGGCTGCTGATCGAAGGGATCGACTACGACGGGACCACCGGGACACTGTCGTTCGCGTTCCGCCTGCCGGGGATCGCCAACTTGGCGGTAGACGCCGCGGAGAAAGCATCGTGAAGGGTCCGGTTCCTGTGGCCCGTGCCCAACCTCCAGCACCAACCGCTACCTACGTCGTGAAATTCGAGCAGTGGCCGAGGCGAGCGCCGGGAATGGAACAGCCCTGCCCCGTGGGCCGCGTGCCTCGTGTCGCTCGCCTTCTTGCCCTGGCGCACCGAATCGAGGGTATGATTCAAGCCGGTGAGCTGAAGGACTGGGCCGACGCTGCGCGGGTGGCCGGAGTCACGAGGGCGCGGATGACGCAGATCGCCAACCTGCGTCTGTTGTCCCCGAGACTGCAGGAGCTCATTCTATGTGACGCAGACGCCATGACTATTGGCCATCGGATTTGCGAGCGACAATTGAGATCGCTGATTGCCTGCCCCAACTGGGCGCGCCAGGAGCGGGATTTGCGCTCCTCGCACAGACCTGAGTATTAAAGGTCGCAACGTCTGGGGCCGCTCATCCCATACTCGGAATTTTGGATGCCCTGCGCTCGTGCCAGGCGGCATGTACAAGCTCGGGCCAAGGTTTCTTCGAACTGCCAGCAGGAGCTATGGGTGTTGGTTCACGAAGACGGATGAAGTACGGACTGACAAGGTGTGCCCTGAACAAGATGTCGTAGAATGTAGAGCTAGCAAAGGATTGCTGCCCGTACCCTACAACCGCCGTCACCTGCGAGGCCCCCACACGGGCGCCGCTCAGGATGTTCCTTAGCTGATCGACTGCGACATTGCGACCTCTAGCCCGGAACTCAAGTGGACAATCGCTCGCACACACAAGTGCGTAATGCGCACTTTTGCGCCTACTGGATCCTTGCCGACTTGTCACAAGCGAGTGTGTGGGCAGCAAGAAGTTGCGACCATCGAGAGTGTCTGCCTGCGACCAATAGACAACCTGCGCTGGTGACTCATCGGCCTTTCGCGCAGGGCCCTTGATCGGGCTGAACAGAACCTCGGGGGTAGGTGTGCGACGCAGCAATTCACGAATAGATGGACCAATAGCATTCCCCATCCCCCACAGGAACAGACCCTTGTTGGCTTTTCGCTCCTCCTCCTTCCTCCGCACGATGAAGTCAAGTGATTGCCCGCCCTCGGTTCCACATCTCGTCCAGCAGAAGTAGCCTGGCAGCTCCACCGCTAGCCCTCCGCAACCGGGATTTCTCCGTCAAGTGCCACAGGCCATTTGCTTGTGCCCACTCACATTATGCATTATTCTTCATTGTATGCAAGACTCTGCAGCTCAGTTGCGCGCCTTTATGAAGAAGCATCGGTTGACCCAGGAGGCTCTCGCGCGTCACGTAGGTGTGAGCCAATCGACCGTCTCGCGTGCGTTGACGAACGCACCGATACGTCATGGAGAGGCCAGATCGCGTTTATTCATATATGCATCAATTCAAGAACAGCAATCTCGAGGCGAAGCGCATGGTAGCCGCCGCGTGCTGAAGGCATTCAAGCGCGTATGGGATGGTTCTGACGGGCATGCGGATGCAGTCGCGAGGATAATTGAAGCGACGGCAGATCTTAGGCCAATGGCATCCAAGGAGAGGCGACGTTGATTAAGCCTGAGGGCGCGCGCAGCCTTAGGGCTCGGCTCCGGGGCTTTGGCTTCAGTAAGGCTGCCCTAGATGCAGCGTGGCCTTACTGGTGGAGTAGCGAAGCCGATGCCTCGACCTCAGCCCGGGCGGAGTTGCGGTTCTCGCTGGCCCGGAAGCTCGGACTAGATCCAAGGTCGCTGATAGATGAATCAGCTGAGCCTCGCTTCATTTGGAAGGATGAGGCTCGCTTTAAGCATCTTGCCGGTGAGAGCGAAAGAGAGAAAGCGGGCTTGACTTCCTTCGGGGTAGCGCTTGGAGCGCTCCTGGTGGCGGCAGCACCTCCGCCCGCGGGAGATGACACGCGCAGCCCCGGGAGACTCCGCAATCTTATCCTTGGCGAGAGAAGGCCATACGTGCGCCTCCTCGACCTCATTTCCTTGGCATGGAGTCTCGGGATAGCCGTAATTCACCTACGAGTCTTTCCTTTTCCTCAAAAGCGGATGGCTGCCATGACCGTCCGTGTCGGCGATCGATTTGCGATCCTTCTTGGTAAGGATTCGATGTATCCCGCGCCGATTGCGTTTTACCTCGCTCACGAAATCGGACACATCGCCCTGAAGCACGTTGCAGAGAATCAAGTGTTGGTTGATCTAGAAGGAGCCACCTCCAGCCTGGAGCACGGAGACGTTGAAGAAGAAGAGGCCGATCGGTATGCGTTGGAAATGCTTACCGGTGATCCGAAGCCACGCGTGCTAGCGGGCGTTCGGGACTATACGTCCCGTTCCCTAGCACGCGCGGTTCTACAAGCCTCCGAGCCCCTGAAGATCGAACCAGGGACGCTGGCCTTGTGCTTTGGGTACGCGACAAATGACTGGACTAAGGCAAACGGTGCGTTAGCTCATGTCTACAGTGCGGCAAAACCAGTATGGCGGGAGGTGAACAGAATCGCTGCGACGCAGTTGTCCCTCCCTCTGATCCCAGACGACTCCGCAGATTATCTGCGCGCCGTCCTTGGGTCTCGGTAACCCTGCTTGGACGCGATAGTCGACAACGATATTCTCTTCAAGGCAGCTTGCTACGACATTCTCGGCCAACTGAATGCCCCAGGGT
>JBOGJF010000539.1:0-4089 GCA_050747785.1 Vicinamibacteria bacterium | reverse complement strand
CTGTCCAAGAAGCCGTCGAGGGAGTCGACTTCATCTTTCACGAGGCGGCGATTCCTTCGGTACCCCGCTCGGTCGACCAACCTCTCGAGTCCCACGCCGCCAACGCGACCGGCACGCTCGTCCTTCTCCGTGCCGCTCGGGCCGCGGGAGTCCGCCGACTCGTGTATGCTTCTTCCTCCTCGGTCTATGGAGCGAACGAGGAGCTTCCGAAGCGGGAAAGCCTGCGGCCTGAGCCCCTCTCGCCGTATGCCGTCGCGAAGCTCGCCGCAGAGCAGTACTGCTTGGTATTCCATCGTCTTTACGGTCTGGAGACGGTGGCGCTGCGTTACTTCAACGTCTTTGGTCCGCGACAGGATCCGAGCTCTCACTACTCCGGCGTCGTCAGCCGGTTCATCGACGCCATCGTGTCCGGTCGCCGCCCCGTCATTTTTGGGGATGGCGAGCAGACTCGAGACTTCACGTACGTAGAGAACGTCGCGGACATGAACCTCAGTGCCTGTCACGAGTCGCGGGCCGCGGGCAGGGTCTACAACGTTGGGTGCGGCGAGCGCACGTCCTTGAACCAGTTGTGGAAGATCATGGCGAAGGCGGCGGGATCCAAGTTGGAGCCGGTCTATGAAGCGAAGCGGGCAGGCGACGTGCCCCATTCCCAGGCGGATATCGGCCTGGCGGTCGACGAGCTGGGCTACCAACCACGAGTCTCGCTCACCGAGGGGATCGAGCGGTGCCTGGAGTTCTACGGAGTCCTCAACCCGCCCGCAGGCGCAAAGTATCCCGGGCGGGAGTAGCTTCGAAGTGATACCGGGACATCTGATACCTTCGAAGCAGCCCGAATGCGGACGATTCGGCTCGGCGACGGCAGCGGGCTCGGGAGGGCTCTCTTGAGAATCAGGCGTTGGAGGTCCCGTGTGAAAAAGGCGATCGTCGTGCTGAGCCGCTTCTCGTTCGCCTCTCTCGGGCTTTACGGAATCGGTCTTTTCGCGGTCTTGGCTTGGCAGGAGCTGGCGTTCCCGGCGTTGCCGTTACCTCCGGCGACCGCCCCGGTCACCGAGCTCACTCCTTCCGGAGAGAGGACTCCGTCGACGCCCGGGATCGTTTTTCCCGATCGAATCGGTCGTGGGGAAACCCTGGCGGAGCTATTGCACCGCAACGGGTTCTCCGCCCTCGACGTACACGACATCTCGGAAGCCCTCACACCTCATATGAACCTTCGCCACCTGCGACCCAGGGACGAGGTCGAGATTCGCTACACGCACGCCGGCGAGCTCGAGTCCATCCGCGTGAACCATGGCTTGCTCGAGACCTATGAGGCACGCCCCGAAGGCGACGGCTGGGCCGCGGGGCAGCTCTCCGTCGTCATCGAGCGACAAGAAGTGGCGCGCCAGGGCGTGCTCGAGGGCAACCTCTTCGCCAGCATGGAATCTTTGGGAGAGACGGCCGGTTTGGTCATCGCGTTCGCGGAAGTATTCGCCTGGGACTTTGATTTCTACACCCAGAGTCGTCAAGGCGACCGGTTCTCGCTGCTGGTTGAAAAGCTGTATCGCGACGGAGCCTTTGTGGGCTACGGAGACCTGCTAGCCGCGACGTACGTCTCTGGGGACACGTCGCTCGCGGCATTCCTCTTCGAGGACCCTACCGGTCAGAAGGGATTCTATGATCCGGACGGGAAGTCGATGAGGAAAGCGTTTCTCAGAACGCCTTTGAAATTCGAGCGCATCAGCTCCCGCTTCTCCTACAGCCGCCTCCATCCGGTAACCGGACAGCACCGGCCGCATCTCGGTGTGGACTACGCCGCCCCGGTCGGAACGCCCGTGCATACCGTCGCCGCCGGAACGGTGACTGGCATCTCGAGCTCGAGAGGCAACGGAAACATGGTCTCCATACGACACGCCATGGGTTACGAGTCCAAGTACCTTCACCTATCGCGCTTCGCGAAAGGATTGCGAGTCGGCCAACGTGTCGATCAAAAACAGCTCATCGGCTACGTGGGCGCCACGGGACTCGTGACCGGACCCCACCTGGACTTCCGGCTCGCGCGCTACGGCAAGTCGGTCAACCCTCTCACGCAGATCTTTCCTCCCGGTCCACCGGTTCCCGATGAGTACATGGAGGCGTTTCGCGAGAGAATGGGCGAGCTTGTGGCCAAGCTCGAGCCTGCCGGGGACGAGCGTCTGGCGAGCCGACTACCCTCGAGCCGCCTGTCCGAATAGGCGTTTCCCGCCAGGGGACAGAGGGAAGCGTTCCGTCCGCAGGCGGATCTCCCCGGTTCAATGAAAAGCTAAGGAAGTATCGTCAGTGGGCCGGGCTCGTCGAAGGACGGTAGCGGGTCAGATCGGCTTCCCACGCGATCTGGAGCTCCTGATAGTCCAAACCGATCACCTTGTTCAGCGCGTCGTTCATCGTGTAACCACGCGCCAGCAGGTCCAGGATCTCGAGAAGCGCCTCCCTTCCTTTCCTATCGACGAGATACTGTGTGGCCGCGAGGGACTCGAGGTAGACCAGCCGCGCTTTATCCGTCGAGTAGCTGAGCAGGGGACCCTCGAGACTCCATAGCGGAAGGAGGGCGCCGGAGTTCTTGGTCTCGATCAGGAACTCGAACATTCCAGGAGGTGTCGCACCGGTTCGCCATTGAGCGAAACCTTCGTGGAACCAGGTGGGACAGTTGTTTCCGGTTCGGGCGTTGATGAATGTGTGCGTCAACTCGTGGCGTAGGACGCTCCGCACCTTGGGGCTCAATTGCGTGAGGCCCTCGACCGGGATTCGGATCTCCCCGTCATTGAGCGCGGAGACCCAAGACGGGGCGTGGGTCACGTCGGTGAACTCACGGTTCGTGTAGAGCGTCACCTGGACGGGCGCTGAAGGGGAGAAGCGAAGCTCCTCGGTGAGCTCCTGGTACTCGGATTCGAGTGCAACGGAGATTTCCCGTCCGATGAGCTCGTTGACGGCGCCGTCGTAGCGGAGCAGAAAGTGTGGACGGCGCAGCTCGTCGAACTCGATGTCCTGATCGTTTTCCTGTAGCGCCTTCTTGAGCTTGTCCAGGACGTCGACTCGCGGGTCGAGCTCGAGAGCCTTCTGCCACTCACGGATGGCGAACGCCGTCCGGCCGCGACCGTAGTAAACGTCGCCCAGGAGGTCCCGAACCGTCACGTCTTCCGGGGCGGAGCGTTTCGCGAGCTCGAGCTCGGTCTGGGCCGCCGAGAGGTCCCCCCGTTGAATGTAGAGCTCTCCTAACTCCACGCGTGCCACGACCGATTCTGGCGCGGCGCGGAGGGCCTGGCGATAGTATCGTGAGGCCTCATCGAGCTCCCCTTCCTGCGCCGACGTTCGTGCGTTGTTCACGGCCTGGGTGTAGGGTTCGTTGCGAAACCCGGTGCTCGATGTCTCGGCCGGATCGGACTCGGGATCCGGCGTCGGATCGGACGCGCTGGGCGGTGCGTCTTGCTCCACGCGCTCCAGAAGCGATAGGGGAAAGCCGAACGTGCTCCCGTTCTTTTGGTAATAGAGCTGACTGCCATCTTCCCAGTAGCGATCCACTTCGATGCTGCGACCGTTCTTGAGGTGGAGTGTCTCCGCAATGGTCACGACGGGGGTGCCGAGGAAAACTAGGACCAGCGAGGATGCCGCGTGTACGCGGCGGCGATGGCAACGATGACGAGACTTGGAGCAGAGCGTCATGGTGAGTTGGACTAGGGGAGCAGCCGAGCGATCGGGACCGGTGCGGAATCCCGAGCCCGAACGCCTGCGGGAACGCTTCCCACGGCGCTTTCCGCCTGCGCCCGTGAGTCGAAGATCCCCCAAAAGAGACGGTAGCAAGAACGTCCCTGGTTGTCGAAGGCGAGGACGATGAGCTCCTCGCCGCCACCGGAGTTGTTCACGACGCGGTCGACGTTTTCGGTATCACAAAAGACCCCCACCGCGATCGTGAACTTGTCCGCACCGACCCTCCGAAGATGGCTGAGGAAGGCGGCGGCGGCTTCCGGGTATTTACCACTGCGGAGCTGCTGAGCACCCTCGGCCATCGGCTGGCCGGAACGGCTCGGCGAAGCGGTCGCGGGCGGGCGCACTCGGGGTAGATCGGATGGACTGGTC
>JBOGJF010000538.1:0-7183 GCA_050747785.1 Vicinamibacteria bacterium | reverse complement strand
ACCCGGAGGTAGCGCGCGTCATCGGCTCCGCGACGTCGGTGGAGCCTGCTCGATTGCCGCCACCTCGGCTCGAGGAGCCAGTGGGGGAGCCGGAGCCCGTGGGCAGCGAGGAGACCCACGATTCCGGCGAAGGTGCGGAAAAGGCAGAAACCGAGCTCGGGCCCGAAGAGGACGAGACGAACGAGACCGACGACCGCGTTCCCTGAGTCGGCGGTCGAGACGGTTCTCAGATCCCGGCGAGGTCGCGGATCTCTTTCTCCGAGGGGATGGGGGCGCGCCCCGTCATCCCTCGACATTTCGCCGCAGCGGCGGCGTTGGCGAAACGCGCGGCGACTTCCACGGTCTCATTTGCCAGCAACGCATGAATGAAAGCGCCGTGAAAGACGTCTCCCGCCCCGGTCGAATCGACGGTCGCCACTTTGTGCCCGGGAATCCAAACTGTGGACGAGTCGGCGCCACGGATCACGCAGCCTTCAGGCCCGAGTGTCAGCCCCGCGATCCGATGACCGTCCGCGGCGAGCTTGACGTGGAGCTCCTCTAGGAAGCTCGCGAGGTCGTGCCCCTCTCCGTGTACCGCACGCGGGTACGTGTGAGAGAAGATCGCCACGTCCGTGAAACGCAAGAGGTCGTCGACACCCGGCCGCGGATGTCCACAGTCCAGGATCACTTGACCGCCGGCATCCCGGGCCACTCGCGCCGCGTCTGTCTGAACGTCCGGCAAGCGCGCGTCCACCAGGAGGTAGCGACAGCCCGGGAGCGGGAGGACATCGTCTCGGTGCAACGGCAGATCGGTCTGCCAACCCTCGAAGATGGTGCGACGACCGCCTTCCACCAGGATCACGCTGCTCGGAGAAGGATACTGGCGACGTACCACGCGCTCTACGTCGACGCCTTCCCGCCCCAAGTCATCGATGATGAACGCGCCGGTTGGGTCGTCGCCGACGATCCCTAGAAACGCGACCCGACGTCCCAGCCGAGCCAGGGTGACGAGCGCGGTGGGGACGGGGCCGCCGCTCGATTCGAAGAGGCCCTTCGCGCGGTACTTCTCGTCCGGACTCGGGAAGGTGTCGAGCAGCACCGTGATGTCGCGAACGGCGAGACCGATCCCGATGACGTCGAAGTCCGGCAACTTGGTCCGGCGTCTGGCCACGTCTATTCGTGGGACCACCTATTCTGACGCCCTCCTTTCGCGGTGTAGAATACCAAACGGTGGGCAAATCGAAGCCAAGATCGCAACGGGCGCCAGCGCGGGGAGCGACCAGTAATCCGGGTGGAAGGTTCGAGCCTTATCAGAACGTTCCATTCGATGACGGCTGGCACGGTCTTGATTGGGAGCCGATACCCATCGCCACCACCGTCACGCCGGAAAAGACACACACCATCATCACGCGCAACGACTCTCCCGACGTGCCCTTCGATCTCTCCATCAATCCCTACAAGGGCTGCGAGCACGGCTGCATCTATTGCTTCGCGCGGCCAACGCACGCATACATCGGTCTTTCGCCCGGCTTGGATTTCGAAAGCCGCATCTTCTCGAAGCCCGACGCCGCTGGGCGACTCCGTGAGCAGTTTGCCAAGCCGAGTTACCGGCCGCAGGTGATCGCCATCGGCGCCAATACCGATCCCTATCAGCCGGCGGAGCGGTCGCTCGAGATCACGCGGCAGATCCTGGAGGTCTTGGTCGAGCACCGACACCCGGTGGCCATCGTCACGAAGTCCAACCTTGTCGTGCGCGACCTGGATCTATTGCGGGAGCTCGCGGCCCAGCGCCTGGTCCACGTGCTGATCTCCGTCACCACGTTGGATCGCGATCTGGCCCGCCGCATGGAGCCGCGCGCACCGACGCCCGAGCGGCGATTGCAGGCGATGGCGGCGTTGGCCGACGAGGGGGTCTCGGTCGGCGTGCTGGCATCGCCGATGATCCCCGGGCTGAACGATGCGGAGTTGGAGAAGATTCTCGAGGCCGCGGCGAAGGCGGGTGCCGCCTCGGCGGGCTACGTCTTGCTGAGACTTCCCCTCGAGGTCAAAGAGCTCTTCCAGGAGTGGTTGGCTACACACTTTCCCACCAAGGCGTCCCATGTGCTGAACCTCATCCGCGAGACCCGGGGAGGAAGGCTTTACGACCCGCAATTCGGGACGCGGATGCGCGGCACCGGCCACTACGCGGAGCTCTTGGCGAAGCGATTCGAGGTTGCCCGGCGCCGCTTCGGCCTGGAACGAAGACCGGTGCCGCTCGATGCCAGTCGATTCCGTTCCCCGGCGAGACGCGGTGGGCAGCTCACGCTATTCGATTCGCCCCCCGATTAGGAGTCGACCGCGAATCGACCGCCGTTTCGTGCCCCCGGGGCGGCCTTCAAGGGCGGGGGTTAGAGTACGATGTTGACGGGCGATTTCCTGAGCGGCGTCAGGAGGAAGATCGGAGGATGACGGGTCCCGTAAAATCCATAAGCCACGCGAAATGGGTGGGCGTTTTGGCGCTCACCTGGCTTGCGGGCGCCAACGTGCGCGCGCAGGAATGTGCACCCTGTGGTGAGTACGAGATGGTCGGGGAACAGCGACGGAAGCTGGAAGCGGCGTTCCGACTCTCGCTCACCGTCCCCGACTGTCTGGGCATCTCCAATCTCAATACGTGCCGCGAGATCGAGAAGAGCCTAGAAGAGGTGACCGAGGCGCTCGATTCCATCGTGAAGGCGCAGACCGCGGAAGGTGGCTCCCGCTGCCTGAGCTGCGATCCGCGGCCTTACTTGTTGCCACTGGCCCATGGCCTGAACAGCCTGACGTACTTCTTGCTCGATAACGGCTACGGCGATCCCAACTCGTCTCACGAAAAAAGGCTGGCACTGCTCGAGACTTGGAGGGCCTACCGTTGTCCGTGCTCGGAGGAAGCCGTGGTGGAAACGCCGGAGGTCGTCGCGGATCGAGAGGCCCACGCTCGCGATGAGCTCGCGAGAAAGTGTGGCCCCAACTTCACCAACCGAAGGAAAGGACTACGTCAGGTGCTCCGCGTTCCCGACGATCATCCCGGATGCTATCAGTCGCGCACCTGCCGGGGAGCGATGTCCTACAAGGGGTTCGACGTCGAACCCGGCTTCTGGACGTATGACGGAGAGTATTGGTACATCTGGGCGGAACGCATGACGACCGCCGGCGAGTGGACGGAATGTCTGCCCGAGACGGAGCAGGAGGTGGAGCCCGAGGGTCGCTAGCCGGCGCCTGCCGGCTCTAACTCGCTAGGCTGGTTTGCGATCGACTTCAGCATGCTCTTCGCCGTGAGCGCGTTCCGGAAATTGCGCCTCCTCAGAAAGCGCGGCGAACGGAGGTGCTCGGCCAAGGTCTCCTGAAGCACCTCACGCGCTTCTTCCAGCTTGCTGGCCTCGCTCAGATATCGGGCGAGAAGCATCTTGTGCTCCATGCGCGGGTTCTCGTCGACCAGCCTCCTGAGCGCGGACAGGCAATCGTCGGAGCGCCCGGAGCCGAAGAGAGCGTGAGCAAGGGGAGGCCAGGCCGCGTATCGCCCATACGCCTTGTCCTTTTCCACGAGGCTCGCGAGGTGCGTCGCCCCGGCAGCGTAGTCTTGCTGGGCGATTCGGGTCAGCCCCAACCCATAGAGCACCTCGGGGTCGGAGGGCTGCTGCTCGAGAGCCGCGGCATAATGCTCGGCGGCTTCCGCGTACCGTCCCTCTCGATAGAAGGCTCCTGCAAGGGCCACGCGATTCGAGAAGCTGGGCGTCCGCCGATACTGGAGCTCCAGGTCGCCGACCGGCACGGGTTTCCGAAACAAACCCGTGATCCATGCTAGGCTGTAGTCATCGATCTTGATCAGAAAGAAATAGACGACGTCGCCCAGGGGAACGAAGAAGATGATCCAGGGCCAGTAGCAGGCCTCCCCGCGGCGCAGGGCATCGGTGACCAGCCACAGCTTGAACGCCAGGACCATCGCGGATACCGCGTGGATCATGTGCGCACGTCTTGACTTGGCGCCAATACACGGGTGTGCCGCGACTCACCGCGGCCAGGCGCCGATTTTGATTGGGGTACTTTCTTTTTTAGCATGGGGAGTGCCTCGCGGTCGAATGCGACGCGGCGAGCCGTGGCAGAGATCTTGCACCGCACGGAAAGGCACGAAAAGGCTTAAGATCAGGAGATTCGGGAGGAGGAAGCGTTGGGCTTGCAGATTCTCATTGCCGGCTGCCCCCGAGACGAGCGGTCTCGTGTGGAAAGCACGGTCCGGCGCGCCGTCGGCCAGCGGGCCGATCAGGGAGCCTGGACCATCTCCCTCGTGCGGCTCGGTGCCGAGTGGCAGGTGACCATCGATGGCCCGGAGCCGCTGCGTGGCGTATCGCTCACCGTTCCCGAGATTCGGCTCCATAGTGCTATCGTCGAAGCGATAGCGAAATCAGCCGCGTCCGCGACAGCATCTCCCGGTGCGGCGCGGGCAGCCCCATCCACGGCCCCTACGGGCCCTTTCTCGGTGGCCACGGGCCGCTCCCCGTCGGCCGTGAGCAGCCCTTCCGTACCCAGGCCCTCACCACCTTCCGCTACCCCGGCGGGGGAGGTCCGCGACAAGCACGAGTGCTCGAAGTGTGGGCAGCGTTTCGTCGTGGTCTATGCCAAGCTGCCCGGCGAGGGGACCACGAAAGCACCGGTGGCCTGCCCGAAATGCTGGCAGGTCATGCAGGTTCCCATCGCATCGCAAGCCGCGCAGCACGAGGACTACCGCGCGGAAGCCGTCTAGTCATCTCCTACAAGAGGGAATAAAATCGAAGCCCGGCGTGTATCTTGTGGGGGGCTCACCGAGTCATTGGAGGCTGTCATGAAGAGATGGCTGTGGATTGGAGCGACCGTGGTCGGCATTTCGGTTGGGTGTCTCGACCGCGCCGAGGAGCCGGCCGACTACCCGCAAGACAAGGAGTTCGTTGGCGGCATGATGGCCACCCAGGAGGCGCCGGCCCGAGTTCCGGAGGAGATGAGTCTGCGCGCCAGCGCCCCCGCGCCGGGGCCAGCAGCGCAGTCGCCGCCAGTCACCGACGAGAGGAAGCTCATTCGCAACGGCTCGGTTGGCCTCGAGGTAACCTCGGTGGATGAAGCGGTCACCGAGATCAAGAAGTTGGTCGACGGGGCGGGAGGGTACATTACCGATGAGTCGGTCAGCGAGGACGAGTACGGCACGAAGTCGGGATCCGTTCTCTGCCGCGTCCCCGCCGACGATCTGGATCCAACGCTAGCGGCCTTGAGCGAGATCGGGGACGTGGAGTACGTCTCGATCTCCGCCAACGACATCACCGATCAGTATTTCGATCTCGAGGTGCGGTTGAATAACCAGAAACAGCTCGAGGCACGGTTGGTCGAGCTTCTGAAACGTCCCACCAACGAGCTCGACGATCTGCTGGCCGCCGAGCGCGAGCTGGCCCGCGTGCGAACGGACATCGATTCGATGGAAGGAACGAAGCGACTCTGGGACAACCAGATCGCCTACTCCACGATATCCGTGAACTTGCACGAGCCGGCTCCGGTGGTCCCCGGGGGCGGCGTCTTCCGGGCTCTCTGGAGCTCGTTCGGCCGTGCCGGCGAGAACTTCGTGCTGACCGTGGCGGGGCTGATTGCCTCCACGGGAACCCTGCTCCCCATCGCGTTAGCGGCCCTCGTCGTTTTCTGGGGCGGTCGCAAAGTCTGGCGACGTCGCAAGAAGTCCTCCGCGAGCTAGCCAACGCGTGCACGTCACCGAGCCCACGACGATGGTGACGGACTATCTGCTGGCGGTAGAGTGCGTCTTCTTCGGCCTATCGTTTCTCGCTCGGTCCCGAAGGGCAGGGCGAGGCTCGGTGGCGCTCTGGGTCGCGGCGTTTGCGATCACGGCGGTGGCCGGGTTGGCGGGCGGGACCGCGCATGGGTTTCGGCTCTATCTAGGTGCCCATGGGTCCGTTCTCAGGACGGTCACCGTATGGTCCATTGGCGCGGGCGCTGTGCTCCTGCTTCTTGCCGGGCTGCGCTCCGTGCTGCGACCGGAAACCGACGCTCAGACAGATCGCAAGGCCGGAGGGAGCTGGCTCAAGAAGGGGATCGTCGTGAGCGCGATCGGCATCGTTCTCATGGTGAGCAAGGCCTCACTACATCCCCACTTCAACCAGAACGACCTCTACCACGTCGTTCAGATGGTGGGGCTTTACTGCTTCTACAAGGGTGGGCTGCTACTCCACGGGCTGAACCGCCTTCCCGCCTCCGCCGTAGGTAGGTAAGTGCGATTCCTACGGCTACGGCGAGGTCACGCCGAAGCCTAGGGCGAAGGCGGACGCTAGTAGCTTCGGCGAGGCAAGCTTAGAAGCTTCCGGTCACCCCCTGGAAGCCGCGCGCGGCCTGCTTCGTGGCCCACCATAATACTCTCCTGGTGTTGTAGCAGAATCCCAAGATGTAGTTGCAAGTCGACAGACAGTGCTTCGTGCACTCTTCTTTCATCTCGTCGAGCTGCTGGTGGTCGAATTTGTGGTTGCCGACCGTACCCCAGTCGTGGCTCGCCGAGTACATCGGGAAGCACGGCGCCAGCGTGCCGTCGACGCGGATGATCAGCATGTTGTGGCCGGCCCGGCAGTTCCAACGCTGCTTGACCTCGCCCCTCATGAGGTTCTTCATCTCGTGAAGGTGGGAGAGGGGATTGACGATCCGCTGGCCGCCCTTGTGCCGCTCGATGATCCAGTCGAGGAGATCGTCCACCTTAGAGTAGTCCTGCGGACGAAGATACGTCTCGTTCTCTTCGTAGTGTTTGAAGTGATCTTGCTCGATCATGGGAGCTTCGTTGATGTGGAAGTCGATGGAGATGTTCCGCTCTTCCGCAAGCTTCGTGAGGGCGACGACGTCGTCCATGTTGTTGCGGCAGATGTTGGTGTTGAGCGCGACCGTGTACCCGTAGCGCCGCTGCCGCTTGAGCAGGTACTCGAAATGGTCGCGGATGGGATCGAGCGCCTTGGGAAGCGAAGGTTTTACGGGAATGCTGTCGACGGCCAGGTTGACGGTTGCGAGGCCGGCGTCACCGAGACGGTCGATGACGTCCGGGCGCATCAGTCGACCGTTCGTCGGCAGGTAGACGAAGAAGCCCTTCTTGGCGGCGTAATAGGTGACCTTGTGAACGAAGTCGGGCCGCAGTAACGGCTCGCCACCCATCAGCGCGAGCACGCGATTGCCGATGGAC
>JBOGJF010000537.1:0-3412 GCA_050747785.1 Vicinamibacteria bacterium | reverse complement strand
GGATGAGCAGCGCCGGGATCATGCCATTATCGGCGAAGTAGTTCTCGCGGAAATAAAAGTGCCCGCTGATCTCGCCGCCGAAAACGGCGTTCTCCTCGCGCATCCTTTTCTTGATGAACGCGTGCCCGACGCGGTTCATCAACGCCTGTCCGCCCAACTTCTCCACAGTATCCTTGACCGCCCAGCTCGCGCGCACGTCATAGATGATGGTCGACCCCGGATCCTTCAGGAGGAAGGCCTCTGCCAATAGCGCGGTAAGGAAGTCGCCGGGGACGAACCCCCCCCGATCGTCGATGAAAAAACAGCGATCGCCGTCTCCGTCCCACGCGATACCCAAGTCGGCTTTCTCGTCGAGCACCCTCTCGATGATCGCCCGGCGGTTCTCTTCCACCAAGGGGTTGGCCTCGTGGTTCGGAAAGCTGCCGTCGGGCTCGAAGTACATCTCGACCCGCTGGAATGGGAGATCGGAAAAGATGGCCGGCGCCACGGCGCCCGCCATCCCGTTGGCGGCATCCATGACGACACGAAAAGGTGTCAAGACACTTGTGTCGATGAAGCTCCGAACGTGCCGGACGTAGTCGGGTAGGATGTCCTTTTCGATGCGGGAACCACCGGGTTTGTCGGGGAACTTACGGCCGGAGAGGATCCACTCCTTGATCTCCTTGATACCGGCGTCACCCGAAAGAGCCAGCGCGCCCTCGCGAACGAGCTTGAAACCATTGTACTCCTTCGGATTGTGCGAGGCGGTCACCATCGCGCCACCCTCGAGCTCGAAGTGGGGAACGGCGAAGTAGACCATGTCCGTCGTGGTCATCCCGATGTCGGTGACTCGGGCTCCGCCCGCCATCGCGCCCTCGCACAAGGCGTGGGCAAAAGCTGGCGAGGACTCCCGCATGTCTCTTCCGATCGCGATGGATTGGGCGTCCAGATACTCGATGAACGCGCGGCCCACGCGCCGGGCGAGATCGGCGTCCAGCTCGTCGGGAACGATTCCCCGGATGTCGTATGCCTTGAAGACTCCGGGTGCCGCGCTTCGGCCGGGCACGTCCGTCTATCCCTCCGCGTGGCTCAGCCGGCTGTAATCCGCAACCACCGATTTGTCTCCCAGAACCACGCCCCGGTCCACCAAGGCATACCGGCCGACGTGAGTGTTCCTCCCCACCAGGGAGCCCTGAATGCGGGCGTGCTCGCCGACGCGGACGTTCGGCCATAACACCGAGTCGGCAACGGTGGCTCCTTCTTCGATGAGGCAATTCTGTCCCACCACCGCAAAAGGCTCGATGCGCGCCCCCCGTTTCACCGTGGATCCGGCGCCGATGAAGGAAGGTGCCAATACGCTCGATGGATCGTCCACCGAGGCTGCGGCGTCGATGTAGATGCCGTCCGGCTTTCGCTCGAACCCCTTCAGCCGGGCGGCACCGCTCAGAATGTCCTGATGCGCCTTCAAGTACTTCTCCGGAGTGCCGATGTCGATCCAGTAGCCACGGTGCACGTACGCGTAGAATGGGATGTTCTCGCGGAGAAAAGTCGGGAAGACACCTCGTTCGAACGAATAGTTCTTGCCCGGAGGAATGAAGGCCAGCGTTTCGGGCTCGAGGACGTAGATGCCCGCGTTGATGGTGTCGCAGGTGATCTCGTCGTAGCTGGGCTTTTCCAGGAAACGTCGCACCCTCCCGTCGGATTCCACCTCGACCAATCCATAGGCGGATGGGTTTTCCACGGGCGTGAGCACGATCGTGGCTTTGGCCTTGGTTCGTTCATGCTGTGCCAGGACCGCCGACAGGTCGATGTCACTCAGTACGTCGCCGTTGAAGACGACGGTGCGATCGGCGAGAAAAGGCTCTGCTTTCTTGACGGCGCCGGCGGTCCCGAGTGGCTCGGGCTCAGTCGTGTAGAGAATCTTGAGGTCGAGATCGCTGCCGTCGCCGAAGATCTCCTCGATCCGTCGTGGCTGATAGGAGAGGGACAGGACGATCTCCGAGATTCCCGACTGTCGGAGTAGCTCGATTTGAAACGAAAGGAAGGGGCGATCGAGAATGGGAACGATCGGCTTAGGCGTGTGGAGGGTCAGCGGGCGCAGGCGCGTGCCTTTTCCACCCGCGAGGATCACGGCTTTCATCGGTTCTCGTTCGTTTGCCCACGTTCGTGCAAGAAGAATGGCTCTCCCTGATTCGAGCGGCGAGCATGCTAGCACGCGATTGCGGAGGCTTTCAAGCACCGAGACAGTAAGCGCTTCAAATGCTATAGTATAGGTTGACGGATCACGGCGAGACTATACTCCCGTCATTTCCACGGTCCCCAAAGAAAGACACTCACGTGAAGGCTCAGGCCCTCGGGCAGAAGATTGCGGACAAGACGGTCAAGCTCGCGACCGTTGGACTGGGTTACGTCGGCCTTCCCCTTTCGGTCGAGTTCGCGAGTGCTGGGATTCACGTCGTTGGCATCGATATCGATCGCACCAAGATTGACGCTATCCGAAACGGTGAGTCCTACGTTCGGGACGTGCCCTCCGCCTCGGTACGGAGACTCGTCGAAGAGGGTACGTTGTCGGCCACCTCCGAGTTCGACGTGCTGGGGGACAGAGACGCGGTCATCATTTGCGTACCGACGCCTCTGTCCAAGACCAAAGATCCCGATCTCTCACTGGTCATCAACGCCGCGACCGAGATTGCGCAAAGGCTCCGGCCTGGCCAGCTCGTCGTACTGGAGAGCACGACCTATCCCGGGACCACCGAGGAGCTCATTCTCCCCAGGTTGGAAGGGAAGGGTCTACGCGTCGGGGAGAGCTTCTTCCTGGCTTTCTCCCCCGAGCGAGTCGATCCGGGCAACAAGAAATGGAACACCCGCAACACGCCAAAGATCATCGGTGGCATGACGCCAAACTGTCTGGAAATGGCGCGCGCGCTCTATTCGCACGCGGTGGATCAGGTCATCCCAGTCTCGTCGACACGAACCGCGGAAATGGTGAAGCTTCTGGAGAATACGTTCCGGAGCGTGAACATCGGGTTGGTCAACGAGGTGGCGCTCATGTGCGACCGGCTCGGAGTCGATGTGTGGGAGGTAATCGACGCCGCCGCGACGAAGCCGTTTGGCTTCATGCCGTTCTACCCGGGGCCCGGCTTGGGTGGCCATTGCATACCCATCGATCCTTTCTATCTATCCTGGAAGCTCAAGACCCTGAACTACCGCGCGCGCTTCATCGAGCTGGCCGGCGAGATCAACGCGGGGATGCCCGAATACGTGGTGCAGCGGGTGGCCGAGGCGCTCAACCAGCGCGAGAAGAGCGTGAAGGGCAGCTCGATCCTGATCCTCGGCGTGGCCTACAAGCGGGACGTGGACGACGTCCGGGAGTCCCCTGCGCTCGACATCCTGAAGCTGCTGGAGAGCCGCGGCGCCCGCGTCAGCTACAATG
>JBOGJF010000536.1:0-6716 GCA_050747785.1 Vicinamibacteria bacterium | reverse complement strand
AGTCCACGCGCTCGCGGTTGTAAGTCGCCTTCCACTGGCCCACGGTAAGCTCGAGCCAGGGAATGCGGGAGAGCGTGAATTGGGCATCGAGCAATTGATTGGAGGGAAGATCGTACTCGAAGTAGTACTTGAGCCACGTTTGGTAGACGTTGCCACCGAGCTTGACCCGAGCCCGCCGCACGCTGAAGGAGCTCTCGCTCGGCGCTTCGAAACCCTCCGCGGTCGTTGGACTCGCATCAAATGGATAGGCATACCGGAACTGGCCGCGGAACCAGAGGTTCATGACGTATCGACCGTCCGCTGAGGATGCTCGGAGTCCGGTCGACCCGAGAACCGCCACCGCAGGGGGCCCCTCTTCGTCAGAGGGCTGCTGTTGGGTCGGCGCCGATGCCTTGTCGTCGTTATCGGACGACTGAGCTGTAACGCCGGCGGTTAACAGCAGGAAGAGAGGGATCGAGGCAACGTGCACGACTAGGGCCCGTGCTTCTTGGGAAGCTCTCCGCGCGTCATTGCTCGAAGGCACGGTAAGTTCATCGTCATGATCCCTCCTTACCCAAACAGATGAGGCGCCTCAGACTAGCGCAGACTGGTCGGCGGGACGAGCGAAGGAAGAATCGCGTTCAAAGCCCCGCTCCCCACAAGTACTGATAACCTACCGCGACCGCATGAAAGTCAGCCCCAATCGTGGTGTAGGCTCCGCGGCTGTAAGAGAACTTCAGCGACTGGCGCCGATTGAGCGGCAGGGCGAAGGTTCCTCCGAGCCGCGAGTTCCTCTGAAGGTCGAGATTCAGCCGTCCGTCGACGGTCGTCCTCCCGCCGGTGTAGAAGTTCGCGTCGAAAGAAGCCCACATGCGGGGCTTGACAGTGTAGAGCAGGTGCAACTGCATCGAGCCGATGGGATCCTGTTCTCGAGTCTTCCCCCCGAAGAACTTCTTGTTATCGGTAAAAACCCAGGCCCCCGCATAGACGTCGAGCGTCCATTTCCCCATCGCTCGGGACAGACCCACTTCCGGCTTGAAGGACCAGCGGTTCGTACCGAGGTTGACGAGCTTCGATGGATCATACTCACCAAGAGGTGCCGCGACGACGACACACACCCCCATATTGGTTTTCTGTCGATAAGAGGCAAACTCTTGGAGCGTCATGTCGGGCGCGCCAAGAAGATTGACTGCGAAACGAAATTGGGGGTCTCGAAACCCTGAGCGTTCCACTTCCGTGAATTCGCCGATGTAGATCCCTTCGAGATGGCCCACGGAGAAAGGAACCGCCATGCCGACGTTCGCGGAACGACCGAACAGACCCAAGCTTCGAACATAGGCGACGACGGTGGTGTTGATCTTTGCCTCGGCATCCTCGATGGGTAACGCCGGGTCAAAGGTCACGTCCCCGCCGGTGAAGATATCGGTCACGACGACAACGTTGACCCCGACCGGCGAGATCGAGTACGCGCCCGGCTCGAGCTCTTGCGCAACCGCGAGTCTGCTAGCAAGCGCAAACGCTTGCAGACCGAAGAAGGCAACCAACAACGCTCGGTGTACCCGGATCGACATCGTCGCTCAGTTCACCTGGGTCACCGACCGAGCGGCGGAGCAATGACCGCGATCGACCGATCCCCTTTGCTTACCGTCGCGGTTGAGGATATCGTCTGAAAGTGTCCGCGACAACTTCGTTGCTCGTCCCGCTTTCCAAGAAAGGAGCCACAATGCTCATGAGGTTCTTCCTGGCTGTTGCCCTGGCGACATCCATGCTCGTCCTCGACGGGTCCGAAGGTCTCGTGGTACACGCCCAAACGTCCGAGCCACACAACTTCTTGAGAACCGTCGCCGGCTTTTCGGAAGCCGAGCTCGGGGCGCTCGATCAAGGCTCGGTAGTCGTCAAAGCGGTTGACACCCCGAACGACAGCGAGGTGGTCTTGATTGGTGCCGCCCTCTTTCGGACTTCCACCGAGTTCTTTCTCAAGATGTACGAGGACATCGAGCGATTCGAGAGCCCTCTCGGCCCACTGAAGAAAGTCAGCGATCCGCCTCGTGCGGAAGACTTCGACTCCCTCGTGCTTCCCGATAAGGACATCGACGCCCTTGCGAAGTGTCACCTCGGGGATTGCGATCTGAAGCTCGGGGAGGCCGGCATCACCCGATTCCAGAACGAGATCGATTGGGCCAGCCCGCAGGCGAGGCCGCAAGCCCAATCACTCGCCCGCGAGCTCGCGCTCGCCTATCTCACCGCCTATCGGACCGGTGGCAACGAAGCCTTCGGCGTCCGCCGAGACAACAAGAAGCCGACTCTGGTGAAGGAACAGTTCGAAGCGCTCCTCGAGGACTCGGACTATATCTTGACGTACGTTCCCGATCTTCATCGCTACCTTCTGGAGTACCCCCGGGCGGCGCTTCCGGGCGCCACCGACTTCCTGTACTGGGCAGTCAACGACTTCGGGCTCGATCCCGTCCT
This sequence comes from Vicinamibacteria bacterium, assembly GCA_050747785.1. Classification (GTDB taxonomy): domain Bacteria; phylum Acidobacteriota; class Vicinamibacteria; order Marinacidobacterales; family DATDRI01; genus CBDANW01. The sequence goes on along the minus strand of JBOGJF010000536.1, from coordinate 4,268 downwards.
GAGACTGAGCCATGTGACGATTTACCGGCCGGGAGGTGACGAGAACAGCTCCGCGGTCATCGCCTCGAAGCAGCTCTACTTCAGCCGGTACTTCTACACCGGCCTGGACCTTCGCTTCCTGGTGAGAGACCAAAGCCACGCGAGTGACGAGAGCTTCTACCTGGTCACGGTGAGTCGATTTCGCTCCGACGAGCTAGGGGGTCTTTTTGGCGGCGTGCTTCGAAAGGCCGCGGAAGAGGGTGCGCGCGACGGCCTGCAGCGCTACCTGGAAGTGAGCAAACCCGCCATCGAATCTTACTTTCGGAACCGTTGAAACTGGCGCTCGAGGACCTTGCGCCCGCGAACCGTCACTGAATCGGCCAACCCGTGATCGGATTCCTCCAGAGACTCGTCCCGAATCCGCGGCCCCAGATCTGAAGCGGCGGACCCGAGTAGGGACCGGGTTCCTGGCTGGGCGGGATGTAATAGCCTCCCAGACCAAACGGGCCGGAAAGTGGTTTTCTTCTCTCCGCCTCCTGCCAGAGCTCGTCGAGCTCCGCGGGGTCATGATAGTAGACGTCCAGGTAGTCCTTGATCGACTTCTTCTTTTCTTCCTTAACCTCTTCTTGTTGCGCTCTCGCAGGGTGAGACGCAGCGAAGGCTAGGACGGCGAGTAGAGCCCAAACCGATCCGTTCGCCATGTCGGAGGGACCTCACCGTCAGTATAGCTTCCTCACCAGGCGAGAGCCTAAGGACTCGTCGGGGCGACGCCACCCTGGCTCTCCACGCGGCGCGTGTGGTATAGCTCCCGGTCACGGCGATGGACTTCGTTTTCTGGAAACGTCTCGCCGGGAGCATACGGGTAAGCCTCCATGGCATGGAACGGCAGTGGCCCCACGGTGTCCGCGTGGGCGGAGTTCAGATCCATGTCTTTTCCGAAGCCATCGGCGAAAACGAGAAACGTCCGTTTCCAACCGGCCGGCAAGTCTGGAAGTCGATCCGCCGCGAACGAGAGCGCTAGCTCGTCACCGTTCTTGGTGATGACATAGCGATCGTCCACGCTTTCCACGAGCTCTCGCACGTCGCCGTACCGCGTGTAGTAGCCCTCGTGTTGGTCCCAAACCTCGGTGGGCGAGATTCGGGAGTAGTCATAGAGATAAGGCGGTTGGCCGTCCGGGGAGATCGACAGAGGGTAGCCGCGGAATCCCAACTCGGCACGATCCGGCGATAGCTCGGTCACCGTTGGACTGACATCTGACACGACGGTCGCCAGTTGAATCTGATCCCAATAGATTCTCTGGCTGGTGGTGATACGCACTCGGCGGTGACGGGCATCGACAATCCCCTCGAGATCCACGAGCATCGTCTTCGGAAGACCGGCGGGAAAACCCATATCCGCGATGGCCATGCGGAAGTTGCCTTCTTCATCCTCCACTTCCAGATACGGTGTCGTCAGGGTGACCCCAGCCTGCCAGGCCGCAAGATTGGAGCTGGAGTCGCTGTAGTCGATCCAGCCAAAGAGAAGCAGCACGTAGTGTCGATTGGCTTCGAGATCGCCCAAATCGAGCGTCAGAGAATGAAGCTCCGCGTATCCCTTGAACGGCAACAAGCCGAACTCGCTGGGGTACTGTCGGTCCTGCCGTGCAATCAGCGGGGTCACGTCTCTTCCCAGGTGATCCACCGCGCCGACTGGCGGGCGGAGATCGCGGACAGCGTAGAGTCGAGGCTCGGGATAGCGAGGTCCGGCCATGAGTCTCTCGTTGGGGAAGACCTCCACCCCGGCGGGGTGGTCCACCGCGACCAGGGAAGCCTTGTCGAACATCAGCACCTCTTCGAGCTGGTTGACCCACCGCAAGTCATAGGCGCCGTTTCTTGGTACGGGGGCAAACGACTCCAGCTTGACGTACTCATCGGTGTCCGGATGACTGTAGCTCGCGGGCTCGTGGAGATAACCGATGGCGCTTCCACCGAGGAAGTCGGTAACGAAGCGAATCTCCTTTCCGTCCCAGGTATAGAGGATGGGACACGAGGTACCCTTGCGATCCAGCTCCTCGAAGCTCACGCGGCCGCCCTCGACATCCATCTCGATCTGCTTGACGCCGCCCGGCCAGAGAAAACGAATGTAATCGGCCGACTGTTGCGTCCCCAGGCCGAAATGAAGCGGCAAGTCGTTTTGCGACAGGTAGCCCGAGCCCGCGCGTACCTCCCTTCTTAGACGGGCATCGCCCGCCTTTACTTCGATTTTCGTCCCCAGCCCCTCCCGATTGCTCCGCACGCCGCGCGCCAGGACATCGATCGAGCCGAGAGCATTCCCGCCCTCGTTCCGATAGGCGAGCAAGCGACCCCGGTCCGTCCCGACCACCGCGTCCAGATCGCCATCGCCGTCGATGTCCCCGATAGCCAACGCGCGGCCGGCGTCGTCTTCCGAAGCCGACAAGCCACCGGCTCGTCGGAAACCCACCGCCGAGCTCTCGTAGTACGCCGCGAGCGACCTCGGCTCGTTCACGATCAACAGCAGATCCAAATCGGTATCGTTGTCCGCGTCGAGAAAGCTCGTGCCGAAACGAGCGCCGGGAGCCCCTGCGGCGAGAAGACCCGGGGAGACGACGTCGGGCCGAAGACCATCTCGGGCGGGCCCGCGCAGCAGCAAGTTCAGCGCCGAGCCCTCGGCGGTGAAGAAGAGATCGAGGTTGCCATCTCGATCGAAGTCCCCTGCGTCGACTCCGCGGAAGCGCCCCACCGCCTCGATGCCCCAATCGAGCGCGCTCTCGGTAAACGTACCCAGGCGATCGTTCGAATAGACCTCGAGCGGCTCGCCATCGTTGACCACCACGAAGTCGATGTCGCGATCGTCATCCAGGTCCGAGAACACTGCACCGAGGCTTCGTGAGGACCCGGCGGTCAGGCTTGCTTCTCCGATCTCGGTGAACGTGCCGTCACTGTTGTTGCGATAGAGACGGTTGGGGGCTCCCGCTAGGTCATAGGGCACACGGAGCACGGCTTGACCCTGAGGAGCCTCCGGATCGACGTAGTTCGAAACGTAGATGTCGAGGTCTCCGTCATGATCCACGTCGGCGAGAGTCGCTCCGATGGAGATATCGTTCCCCGACACGCCCGCCTCGGGACCCACGGGTGAGAACCGCCCGTTTCCATCGTTGAGAAAGAGTGCGTCGGGTCCCGAACCCACGAGATAGACGTCCGGATCCCCGTCATTGTCGACGTCGCCGACCGTGACACTGATGTACTTCCCATCTTGCGCGGGCTCGGGAAGACCGGTCGTCGCCGCTTGGAAGCGGCCTCCCTCGTTGAGAAAGTTGAGAAACACGACCGTGCCGCCTCCGCGCACGAAGACGAGATCGGGATCGTCGTCACCGTCGAGATCGCGAAGCGCCAAGCCCGAGCCCAGGTGCGGCAGGAGCCGGTTCTCGACGAAGTCGCGGCCGTACTCTGACGCCGTCACGGTTGCCGGCCAAGCGGGAGGCGGGGGTAACGGCGGCATCGTGAGGCCTGCCTCCTCGCTCACTTCGATCCAGCGAACGGCCGATTCCACGCTTGGCTCGGGAGGCGATTGCTGCAGCGGGGGTGACGGTGCCTCGATGGCTTCCGCGTACTTTCCGAGCTCGGTGTATTGGAGACCGGCCGAAGCCGTCTCGGCGGGAAAACTCTCCTTCAACGATCGAAAAACCTCCAGCTCCTTATGTGCTTCCTCGTTCCTCCCCTGCCGGATGAGAACGTTCCCCAAGCTGAAATGAGCCGACTCGTTCGTCGGCTGGATTGCGATCGCTCGCCTTAGCGTCGCTTCCGCGTCGTCGAGGCGCCCGAGACTGGCATAGAGAGCACCGAGGTAATAGAGCGTCATGCCGTCTTCGGGATCGCGGGCCGCGACCTCCTCGAACGCGACCGCCGCTTCTTCGGTCTCGCCGCTCAGCTTGAAGATGAGACCGAGGTTGTAGTGCACGTGCGGGTTGTCCGGATCGAGAACCTTGGCCTTCTCGAGAACCTCTCGTGCCCGATCGAAATCGCGTTGGTTGAAGTAAGCGATGCCGAGATTGACGAGGCCGGGAATTGAATTGGGCTCCAGCGTGACGACCGCCTCGAACTCCCCTGCGGCCTCCGCGAATCGGAACTGTTCCAGGAAAGCCACGCCCCGGTCCGCATGGCCTCGCGCCTCCGCGGAAGCTAGCTGTCGGTTGGGGGAGCGTCCCGATGACGAAATGAGCAACGAGCCGGATCCCGAGAGCAAGAGAGCGCCGAGAACAATCAACACCAATCGATGCCTTTCCCTCATG
>JBOGJF010000535.1:0-2940 GCA_050747785.1 Vicinamibacteria bacterium | reverse complement strand
GATGAGGTCCGGATCCTTGATGATGTTCCGGTTCGCCTCGTAGATTTTGGGCCACTTCTGGGCGTCGCCGTACTCGCGCTTGGCGATCCTGGACAGGCTGTCGCCGCTGACGACGACGTAGGTCCGTCCGGCCATGGAAGCCGTACTCGCTTCCGGTCCACTCACACTCGGGGTGGGGGCCGTGCTGGAACCGCCCCTCCGAACGTTGGTAAAATCCGGCATCGGCTTCTGTTTCTTACCAAAAAGGTCTCCAAAGATTCCCGCGTTTCCTCCTAGCGGCCCGGGATGAATTTCGAAATCTGTTTCGCGGGCGCGTCTGTCTATGGGCAAGTGCCGTGCCAGCCGCCGATCGGAGATGAATGCTGCTTTAATCGCGGCGCCCCTCGACGTTCTGTCTTGGATCGCTTGCGCGCGAGAGGAAAGAGAGTCGAGTGGAAAGCCGGTCTAGTTCTCGGAACAGGTCCCGAGGTTCGAAGGAAGCGTCCGACCCGACGGGATCGAGGCGCTCCGCGCCCTGGGCTATCTCGCGGCGAACGTCACGCGGGGGCATGAGACCCGTCCCGCGCTCATCTTGCCGCTGTCCTCGCCGAAGACCTTCACCCTGGCGCCTTCCGAGCCCCGTTCCCTTCGCTTCGCCATCGCCGCGAGCTCGCTTCCCACCGGCCACGCCGGAGTCCGGTTTCGCCTATCGCTCGGAGAAACGACGCTGTTCGAAGAGACGCTTCCGGCGTCTCGGCAGGACAAGTGGCTGGAGCGGCACCGTCCGACGTTCCTCAAGACTGGTTCCTCACCAACGAGCAGATGGCGGCGGCGCGCGAAAAGGTAAATCGCGAAGCGGGCGCCCGCCGGCTGATGTCGCACATGATCTTCACTCCGGGCCAGCCAGGCTGGCTCGACCTGCTCGACGCCGGGCTCGCCCTCAAGCCGGATTCGGTCAAGGGCTACACCATCGGCGACAACACCCACAAGGACGTGAGCCGATACCCGTGGCGGATGGACGACGATAAGGTTGCCTACAAGGGATACGAGAGAATGTTTGAACGCGGGTGTCAACAACGTCTGCGTGCACAAGGGGTTCTTCGCGCCCGGGCTCGAAAAAGAGTTCCCGCACCTGCGCGGCTTCGTCGACGCCGCCGGCGTGGGACAGGCGGCGAAAGACTGGCCGCAGCTCAACTTCATCATCTATCACGCCGCCTACCGGCACGTCGGAGAAGAATAGGAAAAATCAAGCACGTCGCGACGAGCAAGATTGTGTGCTTGCCCCGGGACGGCCGCGGTGGGGTGTTCGCGGGCTGCGCCGAGCGTGAGGTAAGTCGGTTTCGGGGGGTATGAGGTCAAGGAAGAGGCAGTCGACCGGAGTTTAACGGTGAATGGGGCACACCCCAAGCGCAGAGCCGATGGCATCGGCGCGGCAGGAAGGACCGCTCGGAGGCTGTTTCTAGGATGAGGAGCCTGCGGGAGGGCGATGGTTGTCTTGGGGAGGAGCTCGCGAGGGTGTATTTCGTTTATCCAAGTGCTCGAGAATTCTTGCGATGAGCTTGGGCTCGGTGATGAAGGCCAGGATCCGAAATCGGCCGCCGCAGGAACAGAGGAGGGGGTCGGTTTTGTGAACTCTGCGGATCAAATTGGCCCAACGCTTTCTGAGGGCGGCACGATGTTTGGAAGTGAGCTCGGGCTCGTCGGTTCTCGCCTCGGCGCGATTTCGCGATGTCGGTTCCAAATCGAGACCGCGTTTTATTCTCAGAGCCCGCGATCTCGAGGCATAGGCTCCATAGTAGTGAACGTTATGTTTTCGCGGCTCTGGGATTTGGGTGAGGACACGAGCGATGAGCTCGAAAACATCGAGGGTCTCTCCGTCGGGATGGGGGAACAAGCTGAGGGAGTCGTCGTTTGTGGCCTTGCCCTGGTAGAAGAGGGTGCGTGCGCCTTGGCTCCAATGGATGCGTGAGAGGGAGAGGGGGGATCTCAACATATAACGGCCGAGCCTCTCGAGACCGTCTGTGTCTTGAGGCCAAACGGTGGGAGAAGTGTCTACCGAGAAGCCGCTATTGCGAAATGAACTTAGCAACTCGATGCGTTCGTCGTCCAAGAGTCCTTTACGCTTGAGGAAGCGGAGAATCTTGAAACGAAACAGCTTCTCGGCAGCATTGGTATCGATGTAGGGAATGGGAATCCACTGTCCGTCGGTATTCCAGAGGCCTCTGGAGGCAAGGCAGTGCACGTGGGGATGCGGCTGCAGGAGAGAGCCGAAGGTCTGAGGGACAGAAACGACACCGGGTCGAGCGTTTTCATCGCCCGCGGCTTCGCACAGGAGCTGTTCGATGGTCTGGTAGGCGAGACGTGCGAGATCGGCAAGCAGAGCGCGGTGTCGCATGAAGAAGGGCCGCAGCATTTTGGGCAAGGTGAAGGTCCACAAACAATGCCCGACGTTTTCGAGCAGCTCGTCTTTGAGAAAGGCGGCGAAGGCGGCGGCTACGGGAAGGAGAGCAAGAGCTACTCCACCTCCTACCGGTCGGTGAAGGAAGCCGTCGCGACGGAGATCCTCCCGGAATGCGACTGGCTCATCCGCGCTCACCTGCTGCTGAAGCGCCACGGCCAGGAGACCTGCCGAAGGTCGGCGCCGGACTGCGAGGTCTGTCCCATTCAGGACGGCTGCGCATTCTTCAAAACGAGGTGACTCGTCTACTGACTTGCTCTCGATCGCGATTCGCCTTACCATCGAATCGCCGTGGCAGATACAGGCCGCCCGCGACGGTGGCTTGCGGGCACGCTCGTCGGCCTGTCGGCCGTGAGCTTCTCGCTCGCCCTGGCGTCGGCGCAAGAGACTCCCGACTGGTCCTACTGGGCCAGCTCCAATTGGCGCGGATGGTGGAACCGGGTTCCCCCGCGCTTTCCCGATCCCGAGGATCTCCGCGACCGGGCGTTCTCCTTCTGCCGGGT
>JBOGJF010000534.1:0-2698 GCA_050747785.1 Vicinamibacteria bacterium | reverse complement strand
GAGGACAGGCCCTGGTTTTCGAACGCGATGGCACGGACTTCTCGGTTCTTCGCGTCGGTCGCCACGAGGTTGACCGTGCCTCCACTCGTTCCAAAATTCGCGTCCCAGAGCGTGAAGCGCCCGTTCTCGTCCGTCGACGCGGTGTAGTCCCCGAGACCCAGGTTCTTGTCGGCGATGACGAGGACGTCCGGAAGCGGCACGATCTCCGGCTGGATGGGGTTTCCGTCCGATTCCCGCGCGATCCCGGTGATGACGCCGAGCGGGCTCTTGCCCGTCGATGGAAGCGGCGGAAACCAGATGGGTTGATAGACGCCGGTCGCCAGAACGCCCAAGAACGGGAAGGAGTTCGTCACGACCTTCCCGTCCTGGACCGAGGCGGAATCGATGGTCTCGTAGAGAATGAGGTCTTCCAGCTCGACCTTGCGCACGATGAGAAAATCCGCGTCCGGCGGCGCATCGAGAGGAACCGGGAAGGAAAGGTCGGCTTCTTCGTCGAGACGGACCTCGCCCATGTCCACCTCGACTCCCGAGCCCAGGCCGCCAGCTCCCTCGGGAAGCGGCAACGCGTCGATCTCCTCTTGGGTAAGCGGTCGCAATTGGAAGATGGCCGCACCGTCGAGGGCCCCTTCCGGGACGTCGAGCAGGAACTCTCCGACCGCGATCTTCCCGCCTTTCTTTCCGATCGCCACGCTGCCGTCGGCGGCGCGGTACTCGGTCTTCTCGATGACCACTTCCCGATCCGCCGAGTCCACGATCCGGATCTGAAGCTCGTCGGTAATGGCAGCGCGGATCTGGAACGAGAAGCCTCCGTCGGGGTTGACGACACCGCTGACCACGATGCCGTTCGTATTGTTCAGGATGAGCACCGACGCTCCCGACTCGAAGGACCCGGGAGGTGCCTCGACCAAGACGTTACCTTCATCGTCGGGGAAGCTCACCGTCACCGCATCCGGATCGAAGCCAGCCGGCGCGTCTTCCAGCGTCGTGAACGACGAGTTGAACGGCAACAGTCCGTTCCCCGAGGTGTCGGTGACCCCTGCGGTCAAAGCAATCCCGTATGAGGTGAGAGGCTCCAAATTGTTGGTAGGGAGAAACGAGGCCGAGCGGTTGGCCGGACCGAGAACGACGCGCCCGGAAACCGGGGTGCCGTCGGAGGATTTCGTCAGCGTGAAGGAAGAGAGATCGACGGTCGTGGGATCCACAGGCTCGGAGAACGTCACTTGAATGACCGGCGCCAGCGCGACACCCTGTTGCCCGTTCGGGGGCGTCACCGTCGCGACGAAGGGGCCGGTTGTCGAAAGAACGACGTCGGCCTCGACGGGATCGGTCGTCGCCGGAGTGACCAACGTCGAGCCGATGTTGCCGCTCACCAGGCTGCGCGCGCTGATGGTAGTCTCGCGGAGAGCGGCCACGACTTGATAGATGCCGTCATCCGCGGTCACATCCATGAACGGAGCGCTCGACGACTCGACCACCGCCAACCGAGCGGGGTTGCCGCCTTCGGTGACGACGCCCCGGACCAACGCCAGCGGCTCATCGGACTGGAAAAACAGGTGCGTGCCTCCCGATTCGACACCCTCGATCGAGACGCGCCCCGCACCGAAGGCCGCTGGTCCCAGGAGGCTCAGCTTTCTTTGGCCGGCGACAAACAGGAAGCGCGCCGCGAAGAGATGCTCGCCGCTTGCGAGATCGGCGGGGATCGATAGCGTTCCCGGAACTGCGAGCGTGGCACCAGCGAGATCCACTTCCGCCGCACCGACGAGTGACACTCCTTGGAATCCGAGGTTGAGCGACGCAGGATCGAAGGCCTCGACGAACGCCGCCACCGTGTTCGCAAGCGCGCCTTCGGCGATGGTGAGCTCGGCTCCGTTCGGGCCGCCGACGACCTGCCCGTCCTCGCCCACCAGAGCGCCACGAACGAAGGAGGGAGAGGGTCGGATCTCGACGTGGATCCTACCGTCCAGAATCTCGTCTACGTCGAACTGCCGGGTCGGAGCCACAGGAAACGAAGCATGCAGCGCTTCGTCATCGCGGGGAGGAAACCGGTAAACCGGAATCTCTTGCGCAAAGGGCTCGGTGCGGAGCTCTCCCTCGGCGAAACTGTCGAAGGACTCTTCGACGCGTGCGGAGACGAGGCTTCCGCTCGGGAGCTCGACCAGGGAAGAGAGGGCGACGGAGCCCGTGGCCATGGCGGCGGGGCTCACCGGAGAGATCGCGGGAGTCACCTCGCTCGTGGCGGAAAGCCCGAACGCCACATCGACCGGCTCGCTTCCGGGCAGCTCGTTGCCGGCAACCGGCGCCGGTGGGGCGGTCGCTCCGGTGTCGGGCACCAAGAAGGCGTATGCGCCCGTGACAGTGATGGACGCGCTGACCAAAGTCTCGCCGGTAAGGCCGATCTCCTCGGTGATCCAGAGATGTTGCGTCTCGTCGTAGCGGGCGAGCACGATGCTCGCGCCCGCCAGGGCGTCCGCGGTGAGTCGCAGTACCGCCGGGACAGTAAGTGAGGTCCCGGCAGGCTCGATCTGTACTCCGCCCACCGGAGACCAGCCGAGAGGCAAGGGTGCCGTGAGCCCGAGCGGTGAGAGCTCGGTGAGCCGGACATCCGTCGAGGAAGCAAGCGCGCCCGGAGGCACGGTCAACTCGAAGCGTCCCGCGCTTACCATGCCGCCCACCCCGTCGATGACGGTCGGCGGGGAGT
>JBOGJF010000533.1:0-3352 GCA_050747785.1 Vicinamibacteria bacterium | reverse complement strand
ATGTGGCGGCACTCGGGGTCGACGAGATCAATCGGCAGTTTCACGAAAGTATCCGTCTCGTTTTTGATACCGTCGAGGTCCTTGCTCCCGTCGTTGCGGGAGTGCCCGACTACGCTACTATCGCGGGCTCGGCGCTGTACGTGGTGCAAAACGAGACCGAGATCGAAGATGGGAATCGGGAGCGTCAACCCCTCCCCGAGAGACTCGTTTCCGCCGCGCGTACGTTTCTCGAACAGACTCAGACGATTCCCTACCTGCCCGATGGTCCCGTCTGGTACCGCGGCAACTCGTTGAAGGCCGAGAGTGAGGAGCTGGCGCGATTCGAGCAGGTACTCGGGCTATTGCAGGCCCGCGCCGTGATGGTCGGCCACACCTCGACGCGAACGGGACTGGTCACCACGCGATTCGGTGGTCGCCTCTATCGCGGCGACGTCGGAATGGGCGCCGGCCGTCCGCCGCGCGCCGTGGTTTTCCAGAATGGTGGCGCTACGGCTTACGATCCCGCGACCGATAGCTACAGCCCACCGCAGATCGAGCGCCCGGAAGGCACGGGAAGCTTGGCCGGTGACAGGGACGCCTCGACCGAGCCGAGCGGCGCCGTGCCGAACTAGATTCCCTCCTCCAGGCGCGCGACGGCGTTTGGGTTTCCCCTCGCGACGTGGGACTTTCCCCGCGCTAACGAGCCGGACGGCTCTAGCCCCCAACGGCTAACTGGTTGTCTCAGAAAATGTTCGGGCGTTTGCCTCATGCCGCCACAACTGGCGCGATAGTTGCCATAGGAATGGAAGGAGGAAAAGAGACGAGAGAATGAGCAAATACCTCGCGAATCGTCAATTCCCTCGCCTGGTCCCGCAGAACTCGATTCCCGTGTCGATCCACGACGGCGAGCACGGACAAGCCTTCGCACTCATTACCAATCTCTCGGAGGGAGGCGCGAGCTTCGCCTCCGGCGTGAGTTATCGGTCGGGATCGAAGATCCTTCTCCGGATAAGTTTCGATCGCGACGCCGAGCCTTTCGTGACCGAGGGGACCGTAGCTTGGAGCCGTGAAGAGGAAGGCAAGAAGAAGGGGTTCGTTCACGGAGTCAAGTTCTCGATTCTGGAAGAAGAGCAAGTCAAGCAGCTCCGCACAACCCTTCAAAGGCCAGAGTTCAAGGTTGTCTTCCGTCCCCACCGTGAGTTCCCTCGACTCGTTCCTCGCGAGTCCATCGAGGTGTCGATTGCCGACGCTCAAAGCAAGGAGACCAAAGGGGCAATGATCAACATCTCGGAAGGAGGCGCGAGCTTCGCCAGCAACACTTACTATGGGTTGGGCTCCAACGTCCTCATGAGGATTGGCTTCGACCGAGAATCGCCTTTCGTGACCGAAGCGAGAATCGTATGGACACGCGAGGGCGACGACTCGGCCCCAAGCATGAATGCGGACTTCCTTTATGGAGCGAGGTTCGCGCTCCTGGAAGAGCAGCAGCGTCGTACGCTCGAGGAAACTCTGAAACGCCCGGAGTTCAAGGTGATTTACCATCCGCACGACGAATCAGGAAGCGATCTCCCGGGAGCCCCAAGGACCGAGCTGCAAACGAAGTCGACGACAGCCGATTAGCCGTTCCGCGTTCCCACATTTTCTCGATGGCCGGACAGGCGGCTTTCAAGAGTGTCCTGGTCGGAGACGTGACGGGGTGGTAAGAGGTTGCGGTCCAGGGAATCCGACGTTAAATCAGGGAACCTTCTGCCTTCCAGATCCGTATCCGTAAGCAGGCTGCCCGGAGCGATTCGAAAGGGACCACACGCAATCCGCTCCGCGTCGCCGCAACGACCGAACGGCTAGGAGAGAACATGCTCGGTGCCTCGAATCTCGTCTTACCTCTCTTGGCCACGCTCCTCACGCCGCCTCCGGGGGTCGATCACGGGCTTCCGCTCGAGGGCGAAGAGGCGGAGAGGTTCCTGGCGACCGCCACGATCGCTTCGATGACCCCCGTTGGCCGCGGCGTGACCCGCCCGCTGAAAGTCACTCTGGACGACGGCACCCAGGTCCTTCACGCGATCTGGAAGGGAGTCGACGAGCTTCGGCACAAAGTCACACGATCGGACAGGGGCTCCTTCCAGATCGGATTCCGCGATTCGTACAAGTACGAGATCGCGGCGTACGAGCTCGATAAGCTGCTCGGGCTCGATCTCGTTCCTCCTACCGTGAGCCGACGCATCGACGAGAAAGACGGCTCGCTCCAGATGTGGGTGGAGGGCGCATTTAGTGAGATCGACAGGCTGGAGAAGGATCTTCACCCGTCGAACAACGGTGAGTGGAGTCAGGAAGTCTACAAGGTCCACCTGTTGAACCAGTTGATCTACAACACCGACACGCGAAACGGCCACAACCTCCTCTACGATCCGGACTTCCGAGTCTATGCCATCGATCATTCGAGGAGCTTCCGACATTACTCGGAGCTCTTCGCCGAAAAAGAGCTCCGGCGTTTCTCCCGGTCCGTGCTGGATAGACTTCGCGGCTTGAATCAAGCCCAGCTAGAAGACCGGTTGGGCCTTTGGTTGACTGGGAAAGAGATCGACGCGCTCCTCAAGCGGCGGGATCTCATCGTCGAGCTGGCCGATTCCCTCGTCGCGCAGTGGGGGGAATCCGTAGTCCTTTACTAGTCCGCACTAGCCTCGGTCCTCCCACTCCAGCACCGGCCCCGCCTTTCCCGCTTGTGTTACTATGGGCGTGACCGGCCCCTACCTGCGCTTTGGGTATGATTGAGAGCTTTGAGGTGACACCGATGAGACCGTTTCACACCCTGGCTGGTTTCCTCTTGGTCGTGGCACTGAGCTCGGCGGCGTGCGACAGCAGCCCGAACTCCGATATCACAGCCCCAACCGAAGTCACGTTCAATTTGGCGGATCTCGCGGAAATCATCTTCGCGAGGGGCTACCCGATCGAAGTCGGCGACGAGGGGGTGATCGAGTTCTTACCCATCCCGGTCCGACATTTCACAGTCTTCGGCGAGGATGTCTTGGTCTTGGAGTTCGTCGGACCCAATACCGCGGCGGCGTTCGCCAGCACCATTTCGCCCGACGGGACCACGGTCAACGGTCGGGAGGTCGATTGGCCCGCCACACCGCATTTTTTCCTGAGCGGCCAGGTGATCGCGATCTACCTGGGAAACGACCTTTCAACGATTTCCGCACTCCAGGAAATCATGGGGCCTCAGTTTGCCGGTGGTGAAGTCGACTTCGGGAGCTAGCTGAGCTTCTCGAGGCCTTTCGCTTCGCACCCGTCCCGTTCTGGCAAGGCTCGACGCCGTCCATCAAGCTTGGAACGAGCTTCCGATATCGAGCCATGAAAAAGAAGGCTCCTCCAAAGG
>JBOGJF010000532.1:0-2814 GCA_050747785.1 Vicinamibacteria bacterium | reverse complement strand
GAGTTCCTGCCCTTCGCCGAGAAGGTCCTGCAGCTGCTCTCGGAGGGGCGGCGCCGGGTCGCCGACCTGCGCGAGCTCCGCCTTGGCGCCGTCACGATCCTCTGCGCACCGACGATCGCAACCTACTGGCTGCCGCAACTGATCTGCCGCTTCCGCGCGCTCCACCCCGGCGTGGAGATCCGCATCCATGAGCGCGCCGGCTGCGTCTCCGAGGACCTGTCCGAGACGATTGCCGACCTCGGGATCGTCCAGCTCGAGCCACGGGCGGTGCCATCAAGGGCCAGCGGGCGCGCCTTGCGGGAGGACTTCCTGTTCGTCGACGAGCAGGTGCTGGTCCTCCCCACCCAGCACCGGCTCGCCCGGAAGCTGCCTCCGGAGGAGCTCCTGTCACTGGCCGCGGTCGCCGACGAGCCCTTCGTCCTACACCACCCTCCGTGCGGGCTGAGCCTGGTCGGCGCCCGCGCGTTCGAGCGGGCGGGGATCCGGCCGCGGGTGACGCTCGAGACCAGCCAGATCGAGGCCGTCTGCGAGATGGTCGCCGCCGGGCTCGGCGTCGCGCTGATGCCCAAGATGGCGATGATGCGCCGCCGCCCGAACCTCGCCTGGCGGAACCTGACCGAGCCGAAACCCACGCGCACGATTGGTCTCGCCCTCTTCCCGGAGCGGTCCCTGTCACCCCCAGCCGCCGCGTTCGCCGACCTCGCCCGCGACGAGGGGAAACGCCTGGCAGAGCGCATCGCCGACTGGGAATCCCGCGCGACCGGGCGGCCGGCCCACCGGTTGGTCGCGGTCTCGTCTGCGCGACCGCACGCGCTCAACGGCGGCGACCGACGACACGGCCCGTCTCGGCTGGCAGCCAGGAAGATTTGAGCCAAGTCGCTGTGGCTCCGGTGTCTCAACTGGTGTCCGAACGGAAAGAAGGGCTACGGCCCGACGCACGGGCCGGGCCGCCGAGCGCCCAGGCTCGCCCCGTTGTTCCTCCACGGTCAGCACGATTTTCCGGATCTCCATCAGCCCCTCCTAGCCTGGCGACGGGCCCGGCCCGGTGACCGCATCGCCTCGACGTTCCCCCTCAGGATCCGCTTGACGACGTCCGGGTCCTGACAGGCGGACCTCACGAAGGCCACTGCCGAGCCGGTCTTGTCCCGGCGGGTTCGAGGGGTGGACGAAGAGCGGCACGTCGAGCCCGGCAGCGGTCGCGAAAACAACATCGAGCGCTGGATCGTCCAGATAACGTCCGAGGACGTTTGAGGAGACGTGGCCTCCCCCCAACCCGAGTTCCTGCACGGCTCGCTCCAGCTCCCGGGCGGACTCCTCGGGCACCTGCATCGGTAGGTACGCCCAGGCGTCGAAGCGTTCGGGATGGGGCGCCATGAGCTTGGCCAGCTCATCGTTGACGAGACGTGCGCCCTCGATCGCCACCGCGTCTTCCACCCGGTAGTTGATCAGCGGCGTAGCCAACGACAGCACACGCTTCCGAATCCCGAGGCGATCCATCTCGCGGAGATGGCGATCGGCCTCGACGAAATCCCTGCCCATCGCGAACGAGGTGCCAGCGGCGTCGAGCTGGGCCCGTTCGTCGTCGAGCCAGGTCCACCGCATTGCGAAGCTCGACTCATGGGCGGCGATGTAGCGGAGGTACTGGGGCGGCACGTAGTGACAATGGACATCGGTCGCCATCGATGCTCTCACGTGCAGCCGCGGGTGCGCCTGCACATCACGCCGCTCCCGCCTGGGCCCCCCAGAAGGCGGGACCGGCAGGGCTGGCTCCGCCCTTACTTCAGCGGTGAGGCTGCAGTGGGCACGAGTATGGTCGATTCCATGGTCTGCATCAGTGTGGCCAGCTCGGCCACGGTCTCCCGCCAGAGTTCTTCGCCCAGGGCGTTCGTTCGCACCTCGTATCGGTGCGCCAGGCTCCTGTACGGCCAGAGGTGCACGATCCGGTTGAGCTCGCCCAGCTCGGAGTACCAGATGCCGACGGGCTTCGAGTATTCCTGACGAACGCTCATCCCCCGTCTCCAGACGTCGAGCCACTCGCGTGTCTTGCCAGGATGCAGTCGATAGTTCCTCAGCTCGTAGATGTTCTCGCCGCTCGGCGGCGTGTAGGGCCACACATCGGCCGGGACGAGGACCATCGATCGCATACGCTCGATCAGGGGGGTGCGGGGGACCATGTAGCGCCGTTGCCACCCCTTGTCCCGCGCGAGGGCTTCTGTCGCACGAGTCCGATCGGCGAAGTCCTCGTACTGCCAGAGCTGAACGATCTCGTTCAATCCTTCCATCTCTGTCGTCCAGTGGCCCGCGAGCTTCGCGTACTTCGCGGCGATTTTCACTCCCACCCCCGACGCCAGTGCTACCAGCCGCGAGAACCCATCCGGTCGCGCTCTGCAAGTGCGGAGCTCGTAGAGCATGGTCCGCGCTCTGTCCTCTCAGCCACTCACGATGCTGTGCAGAAGACGCTGCAGCTCCATTCTGAGCGACTCGTCAGCCACCTGCTTCAGACACTCGTTCATCTGCTCGGCGATGTGATCGACCATGACCGCCGAGGCTGGAAAGGCGCGGACCTCGCGCAGAGGGCTCCGCACGTCGCGGTTCACATTGAGCGACAGGAGGTCGAAGCGATTGTAGTTACCAGAGTAGTCGTGGTAGAGCTTCCACTTGATGCCTTCGGTCAGGTCCAAGTCGGCGTAGGCAAAGCCTTCTTCGTTGTCTGGGAGCGGACCCGCGATGATCGCCCCCGAAGGCGCCGCGATGCCCGTGAACCCCGTTCCGCCGTCCTGGAACATCTCCTTCCGCTCCGCGGTATCGCCCAAC
>JBOGJF010000531.1:0-5053 GCA_050747785.1 Vicinamibacteria bacterium | reverse complement strand
AGGCGATGGAGCCCGCGGAAGAGAAGCTGATGGCAAGTCTGCCCGACGATGCGCTTCCTCACGAACAGCGCGCGCTTCAGTACTTGCAGCGCGCGGAAGCCGTGTTCCGAGACGTGCAAGTAGCGTTCGGCGGCGGTGGCATGGGCGGTGGTGGCGAACAGGCGGCGGTCGAAGACCTCGCCGACTTGTTCGAGCTCGAGATGGACAAGCTGCGAAATCAGTACGAAACCGTGCAGCGAGGCCAGCGCGAGTCGGTGGACAACGAGGTGGACGAGGCTCTGCAGAGGCTCCAAGAGCTCGCCCGACGCCAGCAGCAGGAAAACGAGCGTCGGAGACGTCTCGCCGCCAACCAGCAAGGCTCATCGGGTAGTGCGTCGGGATCGCAGCGGGATCTAGCCGCCGAGACCGAAGAGCTCGCTCGCCGACTCGAGCGGCTGGCCCGCGAGGAATCCCAGAAAGGATTGGAGGACACCGCGCGACGCCTGCAACAGGCCGCGAACGCGATGCGTCGCGCAGCCGGGGAGGGGCAGGAAGGCGCTCTCTCGGAGGGAATCGCCGCTTTGGATCGCCTGAAGGATGCGCGACGGCTCCTGGAGAAGGATCGCGCCTCGAGACTCGATCGGGACATGGAGGACGTCCGGGCCAGGGGCGAGCGCATCGCGGAGCAGCAGGAGAAGATTCAGTCCGACGTCGGACAACTCGGCGAGGGCGACGCTCAGACGAGCTCGGAACGACTGCAGCGGGTGTTGGAGCGCAAGGACGAGCTCGCCGGGGAGGTCGCCGACCTCGAGGCCCAGATGGATCGGATGGCCATGGAGTCTCGGCAGGAGCAACGGGACGCATCCCGCAAGCTTCAGGAAGCGGCGAACTCCATCCGGGACAGCAAGCTCAAAGAAAAGATTCGCTATTCCAAGGGTGTGGCCCAGGGGCGAACTCCCGAGTATGCCGAACAGTTCGAGCAGCAAATCAGCCAAGACGTCGAGGAGTTGGAGCGGCGCATCGAGGAAGCGGGGGCGGCAATCGGTAAGAGCGAGAAAGCCCAAGCGGACGATGCGCTCGAAAAGACGCGCGAGCTGGTCCGCAACCTCGAGTCGTTGCGCGAGCGGCTCGAGGATCAGCAGCGCGGCTTGGACTCACAGCAAGGATCGCAATCGGACGGACAACCGGGACAAGAGGGCCAGCAGGATCAGGAAGGTCAACAGGGCCAGCAAGGTCAGGAGGGCCAGCAAGGTCAGGAGGGTCAGCAGGGCCAGCAAGGTCAGCAGGGCCAGCAAGGTCAGCAGGGCCAGCAGGGTCAACAGGGCCAGCAGGGCCAGCAGGGCCAGGGCGACCCCTCCGGGCGGGGCTTGAACGCGCCCGGCTTCGTGGGGCCGGGTGGTTGGAACTTCCAACCCGGCACGTTTACGTCGGAAGACATCCGCCAGTTTCAGCGCGAGCTGCGCGAACGCGCGCAAGAGGCGCAGGACTTGAGGCGCGAGCTCCAGAGCCAGGGTCTCGAGACACCGGACCTCCAGAGCATCATCGAGCGCATGCAAGCCTTCGACGCCAACCGGGCCTACTTGAATCCCCGCGGATTGGAGGACCTACAGTCCTCCGTCGTCGAGGAGCTCAAGCAGTTCGAGTATTGGCTTCGCCGAGAGCTCGAAGGGGTTGGCAAGGAGGAGCTTTTCCTGGCCGGATCGGATCAGGTACCCGAAGGATACCGAAAGCTGGTCGAGGAGTACTATCGCGCCCTTTCGAAGTCTCAGCGTTGAGACCACCGCGTCAGGTCCCGCTGCTCGTGATCGTGCAGCCATCGGCTCGCCGCCAAAGCCCCGCTCATAAGGTGACCTAGTGGAACCATCGAAGACCATCGACGCGTCCGGACAACAGACGAGTTTCGAATCCCTGGGAATCTCTCCCGCCACGCGCGCGGCGCTAGGCGAGATGGGGTACCAGAAGCCAACGCAGGTTCAGCAGGAGACCGTTCCCCGCGCCGTCGCCGGTCACGACCTCGTCGTGATGTCGCGAACCGGTACGGGAAAGACCGCCGCCTTCGGGATCGCCATTGCCGAGAGGCTGGACGCGAGCCAGGGGCGGGTTCAGGCGCTGGTTCTCACGCCGACACGCGAGCTGGCGAGTCAGGTGACCGAAGAGCTGGAAGCCATCGGCCGCGGCCGCGGCCTCCGCGCTCACGCCGTGTACGGAGGTGAGTCCATCGGCGGGCAGATCGATGCCATCCGGGGAGGCGTTCACGTCGTGGTCGGGACGCCCGGGAGGGTCTTGGATCATCTGAAGCGACGTACGCTCGTCTTGACGGCGGTGAAGATCCTCGTGCTCGACGAAGCGGACAAGATGTTGGATATGGGCTTTGCGCAAGAGATGGGCGAGATCATGCGGTTCATGCCCGAGGAGCGGCAGACTCTGCTTTTCTCCGCAACGATACCGCTCGGGATTAGAGGCCTCATCTACAACTACTTGACGGAGCCTGAATGGGTCCTTCTTTCCGAAGACTTCGCCTACGTGAAGGAGGTCTCGCATTCCTACATCATTGCTCCTCACATGCACAAGGAGCAGGTGCTCTACAAATTGATCGAGCACGACCATCCCAGCTCGTCGATCATTTTCTGCAACACCCGTGGGGAAGTGCGCATCGTCGCGGGCTTTCTGGCCCGCCAGGGCCTACCGGTTGCCATGATCTCGAGCGACCTCGTGCAAAAGAAGCGCGAAGAAGTCATGGCAAGATTTCGCGCGGGTACCATCCGCCATCTGGTCGCCACCGACGTCGCCGCGCGCGGCATCGATATCGAGGATTTGTCTCATGTCTTCATCTACTCCACGCCCCAGTCGCCCGAGGTCTACATTCACCGCGCCGGCCGCACCGGGCGGATTGGCAAATCGGGTCAGGTGGTCTCCTTGGTATCGGCGGCGGACCTGGTGAGCTTCAATCGCCTCGTCAACCGCTATCACCTGGAGATCCGCGAAAGAGACGTACCGAGCGACGAGGAAATCGAAAAGGAAAAAGCAGAGCGTATCCTGCGCCGGCTCGCCGAAGAGGCACGTACGATGAGCGGAGACGAGCTGGCCGATCTCGAAAAGACCGCGGAAGCCCTCGCGGCTCACCCCGATCGAAGGCAAATCCTCGCGTACTTGATTCGCCGAGACTTCGGCGAACCGGTGGACGTCGAAGCGCAGGAGGCACCGGCCGAGCCGGCGGTGGCGCAAGAAGGCGTCCCGCCGCAATCCGCCGAGGGAGGCCAGAGAAGGCGCCGACGCCGAAGACGGTCGCGGGGTGAGCACGCACCCGCCGGAGAGTGAGCAGCAGGAAGCGCGAAGCACGTTCATGACTCGCGAGAACGAGCGAATCGGATTCATCGGCCTCGGGATCATGGGGCGCCCCATGGCGATGAATCTGGTGAGGGCTGGATTCTCCGTGACGGTTCACAATCGCACTCGTGCGAGGGAGAAACCGCTCGCCGACGCGGGGGCCGAGGTCGCCGAAAGTCCGGCCGAGGTCGCCAAGCAATCGGATACGGTCATCATCATGGTTCCGGATACACCCGACGTCCAGGAGGTTCTCGGCGGTCCACGCGGTATCGCAGATGCCGCGCGTCCCGGTCTCCTCGTCATCGACATGAGCACGATCTCGCCCGACGCGGAGCGCGAGATGGCAACGGTACTCGAGGGATTGGGAAGCGATCTACTCGACGCACCCGTAACCGGCGGGGACGTGGGGGCTCAGCAGGCTACCCTCACGATCATGGTGGGCGGCAAACGTTCGGCCTACGAGAAGGGTCTACCGATACTGCAGGCGTTGGGGAAGAGTATTCATCACGTGGGGCCCATTGGCGCGGGACAGTCCCTCAAGCTTTGTAATCAGATCCTGTGCGCGGTGAACATGATGGGACTGAGCGAGGCTTTGCTGTTGGCCCGGCGAGCGGAGATCGGTCTCAACCAGTTCGTGGACGTTTTGGGAGGCGGGGCGGGGGGCTCTTGGCAGCTCACGAACCTCGGGCCGAAGATCGTCGAGCAGCAGCTCGGTCCCGGCTTCATGATCCGCCTCATGCAAAAAGACCTGTCGCTCGCTCAGATGCTGGCGAGCCGTCTGCGCGTGCCCCTGCCAGGAACCGCTGCGGTGCAACAGCTCTACCGGGGTTTGGAAGCTTCCGGCGATAGCGCGTTGGGCACGCAAGCGTTGATCTTGGCACTCGAACGTCTGGGACGACCCGAACCGGGCCGTTCATCCTAGCCTCGAGGCTTCGCCTCAAGCCGCACGGATAGACAGATCCCGTCAAACCTGCTATTCTAATTCCATCCCAACACAACTGAATATCGACGGGAGGCAACATGGCCAGGTTGCACATTGGCCTTGTGTTGCTCCTGTTTCCGGCTCTGGTGTTCGGCCAGTCCCTGGCAGACGTGGCTCGCCAGGAGAAGGAGCGCCGCGACAACAACCGGGAACGGGGCGAGAAGGCTCAAGTTGTGATTGGGGATATCGGTGGCGCTGGTGAAGATGGCGAAGGCCCCCGCCCCGCCGCGGTCGGAACCACTGCGGTCGTCGAGGCTCCGCCGGCTCCGCCGGAAGAAACATCGCCCCCGGTCTCGGTGAACGGAGACAGCGTCCAGCAAGAGATGGAGTGGCGCCGGCGGAACGGCGAGGCTCGGGAACGGCTGACGGAGGCGAGAAAGCGCTACGAGCTCCTGAGTAAGCTCCATCTTTCGACCGGAAGCTACTACGTGGACTCCAACAACGAGCCCATTATTACTTCGGTCGAACAGCTTCAGAGCATGGTTGCCGAGGCCCAGGGCGAGCTCGATGCGGCCACGGCGGCTCTCAACCAGCTCCGCGAGGACGCGCGGCGGGCCGGAGTGCCCCCGGGCTGGATCCGGTAGGGGCGTCTGACGCGGCCCATTCGTGAGATCGCGTCTATTGACGCCAGCCCCTGCGTCTGACGCGGCCCATTCGTGAGATCGCGTCTATTGACGCCAGCGCCTGCGTCTGACGTGGCCCATTCGTGGAGATCGCGTTTATCGACGCCGGCACGTCTGGCTCCCTGGATCAGCAGCATGGGTC
>JBOGJF010000530.1:0-10111 GCA_050747785.1 Vicinamibacteria bacterium | reverse complement strand
GCTTCCAGCAGATAATGCCTTTGGCCTCCCCGCTGTAGATTCGCTCCATCATCACATTGAAAACCGGGCGGCCGGGCGCCTTGGCCGAGCGGGTCTCGGTCAGGATCTCGAGGATGGAAAGGCCGCGCTGCTCAGCCAAGCGCTTCAGTTCTGCGGTTTGAGAATCTATGGAAAGGACCTGGCGGTCTTCAGCCTCCGAAGATTTCCGACAGTAGAGGAAGTAGGCAGGCATGCAGGGGGGATATCGGAAAGATAGCGTGCGGCCGGCCCGTGTCAACTATGGAGGGCCTCGTCCTCATTAAAGGGATTGCGGCTGAAGAGGTCAAACAAGGTGACGAGACGGAGGCCAAGGTCATAGGCGTCCTCCCGCGTGATGTCCTCGCCGAATTCGTCGCGGTAGATCGCCCGAAGTTCATCGAGCTCGTCGTCGGTGAATCGCATACAGGGCGAAGGCTAGCGGAGCGGCCTTCGGCCGCCGAAGACTGAGAAAGCTGCCACGCCCGGCAGGTCTCTCAGTCTATTCGGCGCCCCGACGTCTCCTCTAAGCTCCGCCTCATGCAAACACCTATCAACCTTCTCGGCCTCGCGCGGGAATACCACGAGGCCCTGTCGCCCAGGATCCGGGCGTATCTCCATGGTCGAGGTATCCCGGACCCGCTCATCAGCCGCTACCTCCTCGGCTGGAACGGCACGAGGATCGCGATCCCGATCCAGAACCGTGATGGCGAGGTCGCCTTCTTCAAGCTCGCCAAGGACCCGGAGGACCGGAGCGAGAGCCCCAAGATGCTCGCGCCCCGGGGGATGCGGTACGAGCTCTACGGCTGGGAGCAGCTTCTGGCCCGGCCGCAGCGCCTTATCGTCTGCGAGGGTGAGTTCGATCGGCTCGTGATCGAGGCGCAAGGGTACCCCGCGGTGACCTCCACGGGAGGCGCGGGCACCTTCCGCGAGGAGTGGGCGAAAGACTTCGCGAGCATCGAGGAGGTCTATCTCTGTTTCGACCGCGACGAGGCGGGATGGCGAGGAACACAGAGGATCGGTCGGCTCATCCCCCACGCCAGGGTCGTCGTTCTGCCGGAGGAGGTCGGCGAGGGGGGAGACGTTACGGACTTCTTCGTCCGCCTCGGCCGGAGCCGGGAGGACTTCGAGAAGCTCCTCACTGCCGCGAAGCCCGTGCCCCCGTCGTCCGAGCCCGAGCGAGTGCCGGTGAGAACCTGGCACGCGGGCGACCCTTCCCGGGAGCGGATCGAGCGCATCAAGCGTGAGGTCCCGATCGCGGAGGTGATCGGAGAGCGCATCGAGCTCTGGCGCTCAGGGAGTGTCTTCCTCGGCCGCTGCCCCTTCCACGAGGACGACAGACCGTCGCTTGCCGTCTACCCCGAGACCAAGAGCTTCTACTGCTTCGGCTGCTCCACGCACGGCGACGTGATCACGTTCGTCAGGGAGCTCGATCACCTGAGCTTCCCCGAGGCCCTCGATGCGCTCGAGAAGCGCGTCCCTCGCCATGGCAAACACGCCGCCTGAGCATTCCCCCGCGAGGAGGACAGGCGGCCCCTTCCCGATCGTCTCGGCGACCCTCGAGAGCGGAGCGATCATCGAGACGGTCTACCGGCCCAAGGGCGCACGGACGGCGTTCGTAGTCTGGGAGCGGGAGACGTGGCGTTACGCGGACCGGGTGGAGGTGAGTCCCGGCCGGCCCGCCGTGCCGTACTCGCCCCACAACAACCTCATCCGGCACCAGGTCGTGCTCTTTCCCTCAGGGCCCGAGGAGTACGGCTCGGAGGCGGAGCTCCTCGGCGAGATCCAGGCCTTCATCCACCGCTACGTGGACGTGAGCCCGCTTTACGAGAAGATCGCGACCTACTACGTCCTCCTCTCCTGGATCTACGACGCGTTCAACGAGTTGCCCTACCTTCGGCTCAAAGGCGACCCGGGGAGCGGGAAGACCCGGCTCCTTCTCACGGTGGGCTCCCTCTGCTACAAGCCGATCTTCGCGAGCGGCGCGTCCACGGTCTCGCCGCTCTTCCGCATCCTCGATGCCTTCCGGGGGACCCTCATCGTCGACGAAGCCGACTTTCGCCTGAGCGACGAGCGCGCGGAGATCATCAAGATTTTGAACAACGGCAACGCCAAGGGCTTCCCCGTCCTCCGGAGCGAGGCCTCGCCCACCCGGGAGTTCAACCCGAGGGCCTACGCGGTCTTTGGGCCCAAGCTCGTCGCGACGCGAAGGCCCTTCGAGGACCGGGCCTTGGAGAGCCGGTGCATCACCGAAGAGATGGGCCAGTCGAAGTTGCGCGAGGACGTCCCCATCAACCTGCCGGCCCAGCACAAAGAAGAGGCGCTTCGTCTAAGGAACAAGCTCCTCCTCTTCCGGTTCCGGAATCTCCGCAAGCGCGCTCCCAGGGAGGACCTTGTGGACCGGACGATCGAGCCGAGGCTGAATCAGATCTTCGTGCCGCTCCTTTCCATCGTGGATGACGCCGCGGCCCGCACGGAGCTCAAGGATCTCGCCCGGCAATACCACGGCGAGATCGTCGCGGCGCGCGGGATGGACCTCGAGGCGGAGCTGCTCGAGATCATCCGGGAGCTCCGCGGCTCGAGCCCCGAGGGCCGCGTCGCTCTCCAGGAGATCACGGCGGGCTTCAACGATCGCCAGACGAGCGAGCACGACCGGCGGACGGTGCGATGGGTGGGCGCGATCATCAGGAAGCGGCTCGGCCTCAAGACGCAGAAGAGCCACGGGATCTTCGTGATCCCGGAGTCCGAGACGGGGAAGCTCCCGCGGCTCTACGAGCGCTACGGGCTCGGGGCCGAGGAGCACAGTGCCCGGGCGCCGGAGGACGAGGAAGCGCTCGCCGGGTAGATTGGGTGGACTCGGGGGACTTCGCCACGAGGAGGGCATCTGCTGCGCGGCGAGACGGAGATGGCAGACGCTGATTATCGTCTCGGGACGGACCCACTGTTCCTTCGACCGAAGGAAGTCCCCCAAGTCCACCGAGTCCACCCGACGAATGCCCCTCTGACAAAGAGGCCGATGCTACGCGGGCGTCAACCAGCGCCTACTTGATCGCGAGGAGACTCTTGAGGTCCTTCAGTTCATCCTCGAGCCGCTCGATGCGGTGCCTGTGATCCGCGAGGACGAATTTCTCGATACGATCGAGCCGATCCTCGATCAACCCGAACCGTCGATTCACCTCGACCTGCTTGGCCGTCTCATGGAAGCCGCGCTGGATCACCGCACCGAGGTCCTCCAGGGTGAGCTGTTTCTTTGGTTTCATTTTTCGAGCATAGTGCTCGCATGGGTCGCTTCAACGGATGGTTGTGCATAAGAGCGGGACGTCGAGAACACAAGGGAGAGGAAGGGATGAGCCTCGTCTTCCAGTACGGCTCGAACGCATCGCAGGTGCGTCTCCTTGGCTCCGAGCGGCTCGACGGCCATGGGACCGTGGTCGGACGCGCGGAGACGGTCGAGGACTACGAGATCGCCTTCGACGTCTGGAGCGCGACCAACCGGTGCGCGGCCTCTGACCTCACTCCGACACCTGGCCGGAAGGCGTGGGGCGTCCTCTACGAGATCCCGGACGACTTCATCCGGGGGGAGCGGAGCGACGGCAGGCGGACCCTCGCGCAGATCGAGGGCT
Organism: Vicinamibacteria bacterium; assembly: GCA_050747785.1. GTDB lineage: Bacteria > Acidobacteriota > Vicinamibacteria > Marinacidobacterales > DATDRI01 > CBDANW01. The sequence goes on along the minus strand of JBOGJF010000530.1, from coordinate 6,473 downwards.
CGAACTATGAAGAGCAGAAGATCCACGTCCGCGGGCCGGGCGGAGACCCAGAGGAGGCGGCCACCTTTCTCGTGAAGCGAGACAAGCGCAGGAGAGGGCTCTTCACGAGCGCAGAGTACGTCAGGTGGATCGTCTCCGGCCTGCGCGAGCAGGGAGTGCCGGAGCTGTACGTCCAACACGTCATCGATGTCGCCCTTGAGACCAACTCAGCCGCGGGGGCTGCGGGGCAGACGGAGAACCCCCGGATCGATGCCCTCCGGGCTGCTGTTCCGTAACGTACAGCCACTATTGACAAAATCCTGCGTTTGTGGTTTAGTTCGAGGCCGTGAATGAGTAGGCACCGAGGCTCATGCTTCGGTGCTTTCGTTTCTGCCCGGTGCCCCTCCATCTTGCCGGAACCGGCAACTTTCTCCGTCTTTTGTTCGCTCTTCCATTCCGTTTAGGCTCGTCGCGACACGGTCGCTGGCGGCTTTTCGCCCGCCCAGCGTCCCAACAGTATGGCCCGCCACCTGCCCAACTACCTCAAGACGCATCGGAAGCGAGCTGGCCTCTCACAGGACGAGGTGGCGTTTCTGTTGGGCTATCAGAGCGGCTCGCGCGTCTCCCGGTACGAGTCCTTCGACCGGGCTCCGACCTTGGAGGTGGCGCTCGCCTGCGAGGCGGTCCTCGGCGTATCGGCGCGGGAACTCTTCGCCGGCTTCTACCAGAAGGCGGCCGAAGAGACCAAGAGACGCGCGGCCCGCCTGACCAAGCGCCTCACTTCTGACCCGGCGAACAAGGCGAGCGAGCGGAAACTCGCGCTCCTCGCCCGGCTCGCGGGCGGAGAACGTGCCCAAGCTCCCCACGCCGTATGACCTCACGCTTCACCGCAGGAATCCGGATTCTCGCCATCGATCCCATCACGAAGGGGCTCGGCTTTGCCGTGCTCGAGGAGCGCCGGGGGCTTATTCACTGGGGCGTGCGCAACGCCGCGAGCGACGCCGAGAGCCGACGGCTCTTCCGCCACCTCCTGGATCGGTACGCGCCGGACGTCCTCGTCCTTGGGGATTACCGCGCCTGGGACGCCCGGCGCCCCGCGCGGGTCCGGCGGCTCCTTGAGAGCCTGGAGCGACTCGCGGCGATGCGGAATATCGAAACGCGGCGGGTCCCGCGGCGGATCCACGAGACGGCCTTCGCCGAGGTGGGTGCGAGGACCAAGCAGGCGGTGGCGGTGGCGCTCGTGCGGCGGTTCCCGGAGCTTGCCGACGCGCTCCCGCCGGCGCGGAGGCTCTGGATGAGCGAGGACTACAAGATGGCGATCTTCGATGCGGTCGCGCTGGGCGTGGCCTTCTTCTACGCCGAAGAGGCGGAGGCGCCCTCTGTCTGAGCCGGAATGTCGGATGGCGGCAGCGCCTCCGCACTGAAGGGCTTCGACACCACGCCGTCCACCATCAGCTTCAGGTAGATGTGGTGGTTCGGGAGAGTCATGAGGTCGTGATCGGAGAACTCCGGCGCGAATTCCTTCGCGAGGATCTCGGCGTCCGGGAGCCCGAGCCGGAAGGTGATCACCGTGCCGACGTTCCCCAGGATCGCGTCCCGCACGGGCAGCTCGAGCTGCGTGAGGTACTGGTGCGCGAGGACGAGATTCACGCGGTACTTCCTGAGCTCCGCAAGCATCCCGGCCAGGCCCTCCGTCGTGAAGGTGTGGAACTCATCAAGGTAGACGTGGAAGTCCCGTCGTGCATCGAGCGGGAGATTCGCACGGCTCTGGCCGGCAAAGCCGATCATCGCGACGAGGAGGGCGCCAAGGAGCGCGGAGGCATCCTCGCCGATATGGCCCTTCGAGAGGTTGACAATGAGGATCTTACCCTGGTCCATCACCTCGCGAAGGTCGAAGGAGCTCCGCGGCTGGGTGAGGATCTTCTGGAGTCGCGGGTCGGTGATGAAGGCCCCCACCTTGTTCTGGATCGGGGCGATCGCCTCCATCTGGAAGCGCGAGGGGTAGTTGGCGTATTCCCTGAGCCAGAAGTCGCGGACCTGGCCGTTCCGGACGCGGCCGATCGCATAGCTCCGGAAGGTCGGGTTGTCGAGGAGGCGGAGGACGTCGGCGAGGGACGCCTGGGGCTGATCAAGCAGGGTGAGCAGGCAGTTCCGGAGGATGTGCTCGAGGCGCGGGCCCCAGGAGTCGGCCCAGATCTTCCGGAAGACCTCAAGGAGCCCGGCTGCGACGAGCGGCCGTTTCTCTTTTGGCACATTCGCCAGAGGATTGAAGCCTAGCCCGGTATCCGGCACGTAGAAGTCGATCAAGTCGCCCAGGCGCTCTTCGGGAATCCCGGCCCGAATCTTCTCGGCGAGGTCCCCGTGCGGATCGAGGAGGGCAAAGCCCCTCCCGGCCTGGGCGTCCTGCCGGATCATGGTCTCAAGGAGCGTGGACTTCCCCGTGCCCGTCTTGCCGATGAGATACGCGTGGGCGCGGCGATCGGCCTGCTTGATCCCGAAGACGCGGCGGTCGGTGCGGAAGTTGATCCGCCCGAAGAAGCTGATGGTGTGGTTTTTGCGCATGCTCTCAGCCTGCCTGAGAACCCACCGGCTGCCGTAGGCTGAGAAACTTGCCGCTTCCGGCAACTTTCTCTGTCTTTTGTCCTCGCCGTCCTTCCTCTAGGGTGAGCGCAGTCCGTTAACAATCCGCGTTTGAAAGGGAGGTGACGCAATGGTCATCGTCCGCATGAACGACTGGAAGGAGTTCCTCGAAGAACTCGAGGAGCACCAGCCGCCGGACAAGGTCGTCCGGCTCACCTTCAGCGTCCGCTACGACAAGCGCGAGGTGCCCTACCTCACCATGGTCGCGGGCTTCTTGGAGGGAGCGACGATCGTCGAGTTCGTCCACTACCTCGGGAAGCAGCCCGACCCGCAGAGCAAGCTCTCCGGGGAGATCCAAAATCTCTTCTACGACCGGAAGCGCCAGCTCGAGCGGCTGGGCTACGCGGTAAAGTCCGGACGCTACCACGTTCCGCTCAGCCCGCAGCGTTAACCCACACGCCAAACATCAAGGCACGCGCAGGACCCATTCGAGCGGCACGTAGCGCCAGGTAGCCCCGCAGCACCAGAGCTTCCCGCCCGACCGAAGACCTCACGCACCACCCTTCCTGCACTTTTCTGCCTTCCTTCCCCCGCTCGGGGGAAGGGAGCCCACGGCCCCCGCCTTTAGGCGGGGGCAACCCGCACCAACCTCGTACCTCAAAAGGAGAAGAACCATGCCCGGAACGCTCATCTCCAAGCACAGCGAGTTCATGACGAGGAGCCAGCTCTCGTCGGTCCCCGCGCCGACGCCCACCGCCACCTGGCGGCCGATCGCCCACTACGACCTTGTCGAAGCCCTCAGTCGCCAGCTCGCCGTCCGGGACATCCGGATCGCGAAGGAAGAGTTCGCGCTCGCTCACAACGGGCTCCGCCTCTTCGGCGTCCTCGAGCTCACCGTCCCGGGCGGGAACGGACGCTCGGGCATCGACTACAACTTCGCGATGGGCATCCGGACTGCGAACGACCAGTCCTTCGCGACCCAGCTCGTCGCAGGGGCGCGCGTTTTCGTCTGCTCGAATCTCGCCTTCTCCGGCGACCTCATCGCTATGAATCGCAAGCACACCGCGAAGTTCGACCTGAACGCCGACCTCTCGCGCGCGGTTGACCGCTTCCAGCACCACCTCGCGACCTTCGGCGGCAAGCTTGATGGCCTCCAGTCCCGGCACCTCCGGGACTGGGAGGCCAAGGAGCTGATCTTCGACGCCTTCTCCCAAGGCGTCCTGCCGATCCGGTTGTTCGACAGTGTAGCGCGCACCTACTTCGATCCTCGGGGCCACGAGGCGATGCCCGATGTGGCCCCCAGGAACGCATGGGGTCTTCACAATGCTATGACGAGAGCAATCAAGCAGCTTTCCCCTGCGTCGGCATTCCAGACCACGACGCGCCTCGGGCAGCTCTTCGGGCTCAGCACGAATGGGCGCTGATGCGCCTCACCATCCCGAGGTGTCCCGAGTGCGAGACGCCTGCCGTCTACATCCTGGAATCGATGCTCGTCCATTTCGAGATCGAGCTCTCCCTGGGTGGCGCATTCGAGTACACCGGCCAATCCGAGGACTTCTGCGAGACCGCAGAACCGGTCGAGCGCGACGGCACGATCACCGTCGGATGCGAGAACGGTCACGAATGGCAAACGCCCGTCGAAGAGACCGCATCGTGAAGCGGCCTTCTGGCGTTGGGTTTCGCCCCAATGGCCACTAAGCGCTATCGCCTGAAGCTCGCCACGTGGGTCGTCGTCCGCGAGTGCAGAGAGCCGAATCCCCGAATCCTGGGGAGCCCCGCGGAGGTCGCCGCGCTTGCGAGGGACTTCCTCAAGGCGACCGACGACGACAAGGAGCACTTCTGGGCGATCTTCCTCAATACCCAGAACCACTACCTGATGCACACGCTGGTCTCGACCGGGATCCAATCGGCATCCCTGGTCCATCCCCGCGAGGTGCTCGGACCGGCGCTCCGGGAGGGCGCCGCGTCCGTCATTCTCGTCCACAACCACCCGTCCGGCGATCCCTCGCCGTCGCGGGAGGACGTGCGCCTCACCCGCCAGCTCGTGGACGGCGCGCGGCTTCTCGATGTCAGCATTCACGATCACCTGATCATCGGGAACGGCACCGAGCGCTGGGTCTCATTCGCAGAGCGCGGACTGCTCTGAAGGAGGAACGGAATGGCAACAAGAAGACACGCGAGGGCCGGGGAGTTCTCCCGGCCCGGGACGGCGGCATCGTGAAGATGCCCGAAAAAGAGAGCAACGGCCGCTGCCCCGACTGCGGCGAATGGGCGCTCATCATCGTGCGGGAGGGACAGCCCGCCGAGATACCGCCTCACGGCTGCCTGGCTCGCACCTGCGAGTACCCGGACTGCCGTGTGACGCGATTCAGGGACGAGATGGTCCGAGCCCCCTCCGGGGCGTGGCACTGCCCGAGGCACGGGCTTCTGCTTGCCGCCAAAGACCTCGTCGCGCTCTACCAGCGCGAGGGCGAGGCCGACTGGACGGCGATCTGCGAGATCATTGGCGAGCAGCTGCCCGAGATCGCGAAGAAGGTCGAAGCGTTTCATCCCTTCCGCCTCCAACGGCGGACGTAGCCCGAGTCCCGCCGTGAACCCGCCGGGGCGTCTCGGCTCCGGCGTCTTCCACCACCAGGCTAGGAGGCGCGTGTGCGCCCCCGGCCGCCACCAAAGGAGAACCCGATGGCAAACGGACAGAAGCGCTACCAGATCATCCTCAAGCACCCGGACGGACGCCCCCTCGTGCGGCTCATCGCCGACTGCGAGGTGGAGGTCATCGATCCGAGTGCGCCGCCGGTCCCCGACCTCCCCGCGAGGCGAGAGCGCCCGAACGGCCCGGGTCCCGCCCAGAGCGACGAGCCCAAGATGACGGACCCGCAGAAGCGCTACCTCTTCCGCCTCCTCGCCCAGCAGGGCGTCGAGGGGAAGAAGGCCGAGGCCCACCTCAGGGAGCACTTCGGCGTCCAGAACCTCCGGGACGTCAGCAAGTCCGGGGCGAGCGAGCTCATCGAGCAGATGATCGCCGACCAGAAGGAGGCCGGCGGTGGAGCTGCCTGAGGCGGTGAGCGTCAGTCAGCTCAACCTCTACCTCACCTGCTCCCTCAAGTACCGGTTCCAGCACGTGGACCGCCTGCCCCGGCTCTACCGCGCGGCGGGCATGGTCTTCGGGAGCGCCATCCACAAGGCGCTCGAGTGGCTCCACAAGGAGCGGAAGGCGGGCAGGAATCCGCCGCTCGACCAGCTGCTTCGGACGTTCGCGGCCGACTGGCACGCGCAGTGCCTCGATAACGAGATCCGATTCGCCAATGGCGACGATCCCGAGAAACTGATTCTCAAAGGCAAGGAGCTCCTCTCCGAGTACTACCGCCTGCCGCCGAGCAAGGTGAAGGACGCGGAGCTCTTCTTCCAGGTTCCGCTCGTGAATCCCGAGACCGGCGAGGTGCTTGACACTCCGCTCCGGGGCGTCATCGACCTCATCGAGGAGGGAGACGTCATCGGCGAGCTCAAGACCTCGCAGAAGAGCTGGTCGCTCGCCGACCTTCCCGACAACCTTCAGCTCACGGCGTACAGCTACGCCTACGAGACGCTCTTCGGCCGGCCGACCAAAGACCTCAAGGTGATCAATCTCGTCCGCACCAAGAACCCGAAGGTCGAGACCCTCACGACCGGGCGCGAAAAGAAGGACTACGAGCGCCTGTTCTACATCGCGAAGGAATTCCTGAGGGGCATCCGCGCCGGTGTCTTCATCCCGAACCGCGGGTGCTGGATGTGCAAGGACTGCGAGTTCGACCAGGACTGCCGCGAGTGGATCGGCAACGAGGAGGAGGGAGGTGCCCAAAGCGCCGACTCACGCCTACCATCAGCACGTCGATAACTTCAAGCGCGAGCTCCTCACGCAGACGCTCCTCGCGCAC
>JBOGJF010000529.1:0-11109 GCA_050747785.1 Vicinamibacteria bacterium | reverse complement strand
GCGCAGGCCGTGGGGGTGGGGCCCCACGGCACTAATACATTACGTTATCCGCTTGGATCTCACTTCCGTGGTCGTGAAGAGATAAAGGAAGTGCACGGCCACCGCCTGCTGCCCGAGCCGAGCGGGCTCGAAACCGGAGGCGCGCACGACTTCCAGCGCGCGGGACAACATCTTTTCGTCGCCACTGCGATGAATGACCTGCAGGTCGCGGATCGCTCCGTTCTGATCGATGGAAGCAAGCGTCAGGAGCGTCCCGGCCTTGCCGCGCTCCACCTCGGTGAACGGCAACATATTCACCGAACCGTCGCGGAAGCGCGGTGAGCTCATCTCGACCTGCAATGGTACGGGGAGCGGTCCCGGATCCCAACGCGACAAGAGCTGGCTTCGCGCCGGGCCGCGCGACAGGTCGAACGCGATCAAGGCCCCCAGCAACCCCAAGATCAGAAACGCTCCCAAGCTGACCGCGGGCAGGAGATTAGGACGCCGGCGGCAGCTGAGCAACTCGTCCCGAAGGATGGGAACCATGCCGCGGAGCTCCTCGTCGACCCGTTGCCGAATGGCCCGCGTCAAGGAAACGGGAGCGTCGAGACGAGGAAAATGTCTTACCGCGTTGGCAACCTTGGCCAAACGCTCGTATTCACCGCGACACGCGTGGCACTGTTCGAGGTGCTGTTGCACCTCGAGCGCCGTGGAAGCTGCGAGCTCGCCGTCATGGTACGCCGACAGCAAGCGGTCACTCGGTTCATGTGCGAACATGCTTTTGCTACTCCTGGGAGAGCTCTCGCAGCTCGGGATCCAAGCGCTCCCTTAGAGCCTTGCGAGCCCGTGCCAATCGCGACTTAACCGTCCCGATCGCCAGATTGAGGGTGCGCGAGATCTCCTCGTAAGACAAACCCTCTACTTCCTTCAACAGGATGATGGTCCGCTGTTCGAATGGCAGCGTGGCCACGGCTTCCTGCAAGATCTCTCCGAGCTCTTTACGCTCCAAGATGCGATCCGGTAACGACGCGATACCGAGGCGGATCACACTGCCCAAATTCATTGCCCCTTCGCGCTCCGCGTCCTCTACGTTCACCGCCGTCATCTCCCGCTCTCGGCGCCGCCACCAGCGCTGTCGGTTCTTGGCTCGATTCAAGACCACCCGATAAATCCAGGTACGCAACGCCGCCTCGCGGCGGAAGCCGCCGAGCTTCTGGTAGACCTGCAAGAAGACCTCTTGGGAGAGATCGTGAGCCTCGTCCGGTCCCAGCAATCGCGCCGACAGGTTGAAGACCAGGTCCTGGTACCGCTCGACGATCTGGTCGAACGCCGTTTCATCGCCGGAAAGAAATCGGTCGATAAGCGCCGCCTCGTCCAGAGACAGGCCGGCTGCCTCCCGCTCCTCCACTTGGAGGTCGTAGAGCTGCTCGACCTGCAGCGCGGACAAAGGATCGTGGCTCACTCGTCCCCCTGTACGGCGCATGATTCTCCCCACTTTCACCCATCGTAGCATAGGCCAGGTAGGGCACGCGAGGTGCCCTCGCCAAGACTACGAGTGAGAGCCCGGAGAACTCCCCTATCCAGGTTGGACACCACCCCAGGGCTCAGGGTTCCCGCTCGGGGCCCAGAACCGGGTTATCCGAGCCCGCTCCTGGGGGCGAAAACGGTCGACCGGCCTCACTGATCCACGAATACGTGAAGAGATTCATGGAGGGGTTTCACTACGACGCCCACCCCATGGGAATGCTGGTGGGAACGGTGGGCGCCCTGGCTACTTTCTACCCCGAGTCGAAGAACATCACCGACGAGGGCGAGAGAGAGAAATCGATTTGGCGGTTGATTGCCAAGAAGCCGACCATCGCCGCTTTCGCGTTTCGACACAGTCGCCGCCTGCCGTACGTTGACTCGCCGTCCGCCCTCTGTTAACCTCCTGCTGACAAGTTACTTAGAGCAATCCCATGCGAAACGTCGTGCTGCCGTGCGCGGTCCTGTTGGGCACGATCTGCTTCTTCGTGGTCGCCTATCACGTCTTTTCGCGAGACTACCAGTACGTCCAGCTCGTGAAGCTCGGCGACCAGCTCGTGCAGGAGGAGCTACCTTATCAGGCCACCCGCACCTACGGCTCCGCGATTGGGCTACGCCCCGACAAACCGCTCGCTTACTTGAAGCGCGCGAGCGCGCTTCAAGAGCAAGGCAACCTGGCCGCGGCGCTTGCGGATCTATCGGAAGCGGAAAAGCTCGGTGCGGACCCTCTGACCGTCGCGCAGCGGCAAGCCGACATCCAGTATCAGCGAGGTAGCTTCGACCAAGCGGTCGAGCTCTACTCGAAGGTGTTGACGCTGCATCCGGGCTCGCCGCCCGTTCTGTACCAGCTAGGTCTCGCCTGTTTTCGGGCGGGCCGAGAGGAAGCCGCGCTCTCGGCGCTCGGCCAAGCGATCGAGAGCCGCGAGGGTTTCGTGGAAGCCCATTACTTGAGAGCCGCGGTTTCGAGGTCGCTCGGCCGCGTGGACGATGCGGAGTCGGACTTGGTGACGGCCCTGTCGCTTCGCCCCGACGCCGGAGAGACACGTTCGGCGCTCATCGAGCTCTACCTCGAGACAGGGAATGCGGCGAGGGCGCTCGAAGTGGCCAACGAAGAGATCGATCGACAGCCCCACGCCGCTCACTCCTATCTGCGCTTGGCCGACGTTCACCGCATGAGCGGCCGCACCGATCAAGCCATCGAAGCAGTCGGGCTCGCCATCGAGCAGGATCCGAATCTGCCCGACGCCTACCTGCGGCTCGGCGAGCTCTGGCTCGAAGACGGCCTACTGCGAAACGATCGCGTGGCCCTCGAAAAGGCGATTACCGCGTTGGAATCGGTGGTCATGATGGATTCCGAGAACGGTCCGGCAGCGCTCGCGCTCGGACGGGCCTATCTCGCCATCGGAAACGAAGCGGCGGCGTTCGAAGAGCTCGAGCACGCTGCCGAGGCCACACCCATCCAGGCCGATGCGCACCGAATCCTCGGCGACCTCTACCTCGCGAGGGGCGCGTTCACGGAGGCCGCGACCGCGTACCACGTCTATCTGAAGCTTTCCGACCAGAACCCGATGAGGTCGATGGCGCCGGTGGTGATGGAGCGGCTAGGTGACGCCTACGTAGGAATGGGCAACGCGTCGGAGGCCGCGGAGACTTACATGGAGCTCGCCGCGCTCGTTCCGAATCGCGTGATACCCTTCATCAAAGCGGCGCGGGCCTATCTGGCCGCCGGGGAGCTAACCCTCGCACGACGTGCCTGCACGCAGGGGCTGCGCGCCGACGTAGAGAACAAGGATCTCCTCGACCTCCTGGTTCGATCGGGTGGTACGCTACCCCAGGGTACGGATGTCAGCGAGGCGGCGCCTTCATCCAGCTCGCGTTGAGCCATCTAGCCTGCCCGCAGGCCGCGAGCGCCTCGTGGTCTTCGCCCGCTCGCCCTTCCTGGGACGCGTGAAGACCCGCCTTACGCCCCCCCTCACACCCGCAGAGGCTCTGGTCTTCCACCGAGCGCTCGTCGAAGACACGCTCGAACGGCTCGAGCGATGGACGCGATCGGGTCTCGAGCGATGGCTTTATCTGAGCGAAGCCCTCTCCATGCAACTCGACGTGGCCCCGGCGTGGAGATCGCGCGTTCAGACGGGCGACGATCTCGGGGAACGGATGGAGGACGCCTTCCGACGAGCCAACGAGGACGGGCGAGACCGGGTCGTGATCCTTGGCAGCGACAGCCCCACGCTTCCTCTCGACTACCTGGACCAGGCCTTCGATCTCCTTGGCACGAACGACGTCGTCCTCGGCCCTGCCGACGACGGGGGTTACTATCTGGTGGGCACGTCGGTTCTCGTCCCAGAAATGTTGCGCGGCATCGCGTGGGGCAGCTCTCGAGTTCTGGAACAAACGACTCGGGCTCTCTCACGAGCCGGTCGATCGTTCCACCTCCTGCCTTCCTGGTACGATGTCGATACCGCTCAAGATCTTCTGCGTCTCGAACAAGAGCTCGAGCGGCTCCGATCGGTAGGACCCGCGGAGCTCCCCCGCCGGACCGCGGCGGTAGTCTCATCTTTTTTTGGAAAAGGAAAGAATACCTCTTGACGAGCGACGGCCTCTTGTCATACGGTAGAGGAAACCGCAGCCAATAGGCGATTCAGAAGGCCACGGCTGAGCTTCTAAAACGAGAGTCCCTTGTATGTGGCGGGGACGGAATCGGGAAGGAGCCGTGCGCCAAGTTTCCTTCTCCAGGTTGGGATTCCGTCCCTGCCGCGCCCATACTCCTACATCTCTCGCGGGCAAGGCTGTGTGCCGAATCACGGAAATCGGTTTCATTGTGGGTCTTTTATCCCCCGCCCACACGTCGCCTTTTACCCACAGTTTCCAACCGGGAGCCGACCGACACTAAGAGTCAAGCCCCGTAGTTTCTACTAGATAAAGAAATAGCCCCCGTGCATCCAGAGTGGTCCGAAACTTGCCCTAGAGCCTGTGAGCGGGGAGGGGGCGAGTGTGGAAATGGCCCCCGATGAGACGCACTCTGGTCGGGGTGTTATCCACCCTTTGGTTGGGGCTCCTTCTCCGCTCATTCCGCCTCCAAGACCGATCCAAAGCGAACTCCAGCTCCAAAGCGTAGAAGACGATCTTTGTGCGTCAAGACCACCCTCTTGACCTGAGGATTCACCGGCGGTCACGTCAACCGCTCTCGAGCGAGACGATGTCGTCGGGTTGGCTAAGCCAGAAGTCCGGCTCGAACGGTTCCAGGACGGCCCGCGAGATGGGCCCCCATAGGGCGGCGCCGGTCGCCACCCCCGCGGCACGCCCGGCGGCCAGATCGTGTGGCGAGTCCCCGATGAAGATCGTTTCCTCGGCGTCCGCACCGAGTCGCTCCAGAGCCAACAGCACCGGGGCGGGATCGGGCTTGTGGCGTTCGACGTCGTCCAAACCGACGACGACCGAGAACATCTCCTCCATGCCGCAAACCGCGAGACCGCGCAGCGCGCTGCTCCTCAGCTTGCTGGTCACGACGCCGAGACTCACCCCCAGTCGAAGTAACCACTCGACGGCCTGGCGGGCTCCCGGGAATTCCTTGACCAAAGCGTCGTGATGCTCGCGGTTGTATTCGCGATACGTGTGGAGCATCGCCTCCACGAGCACGGCATCGGAGCTCAACCCCTCCAGCTGTCGGCGCAGCGGGGTTCCCATGCCTTCCAGCCAGACCTCGTCGGGCGGCACGAAGCCGAGATGGATCTGCGCGGTGTGACGATAGCTGCGCAGAATCAGATCCACCGAGTCGATGAGCGTTCCGTCGAGATCGAAGAGGTATGTCCGGAAGGGTGGCTCGGAGGGTGCCATATTCGATCTGTTTAGACCCGGTTTCGGTGTCAATAGGCGTGTTTGCCAAACTCGGCGCCAGACGCCAGTCAGACGCCACGCAGCTCCGCGCCGAGATCTTTTCGCAACGCGCCGACGATCCGCTCACGAGCCCTCCCAACCTCTTTCTCGGTGAGCGTTCGGTCGGGCGCCTGATAGCAAACCGAAAAGGCCAGTGACTTCTTTCCCGAAGGAACCGGATCCCCGACGTACTCGTCGAATAGCTCGACCGAAGACACGAGTGGGTGTTCGAGAATGACATCTCGGACCCGGGCCGCCGGCACCGACTGCCCAACGACGACCGCCAGATCTTCGACCACGGGTGGAAATCGAGAGATGGGACGGTAGTGCCGCACGGAGGAGACGTAGGGCAGGAGAGCGTCGAGCGACACCTCGAACAAATACACGTCCTGATCGAGCCCGAAGGCGCTTGCCGTGGATGGGTGAACCTGTCCCAGGCAGCCGATCGACGTGCCCTCGAGGCGGAGCTCCGCTGTTCGCCCGGGGATCATGCCGAACTCTTCCAAGTCCGCGTAAGATACGGACACGCCCAATCGATCGAAGAGCCGTTCCAAGTAACCCTTGGCATCGAAGAAATCGACCCCGGCGTCGGTGGCGCGCCCCCACCGATCGGTGCGCCGGCCGGTCACCGCGCCGACCAGATGCTCGACTTCCTCGGGAAGCTCGCCGCCCGGCAGGTAGACTCGTGAAGTCTCGAAAACCGCGAAGGCTTCCGGTTGCAGCCTTTGATTGGCTGCCACCGTGCTCAACACCGAGCCTCGCAGGCTCGTGCGCAGGCATTCCTCGCCCACGTTGAGGGGATTTACGACCGCGAGAGGCTCGGCACGCGCTAGCCGCTCGAAAGGCAGGACCCTTTCGAGGACCTGTCGGCTGGTCAACGGGTAAGTGATGATCTCCTGCATTCCCGAAGCGGCGAGCACGTCACGAACCGTCTCCCGGAGCTCGCGCCGAGGCTCGGTCACGCGAGGTGGAATGCTTCCCGTGAGCGGCTCGATGGGGATGAGCTCGTAGCCCACGATGCGGGCGATCTCCTCCGCCACGTCGTCCGGTATCCGCACGTCACGCCGCCAGTAAGGAGGGCGCACCTGCCATCCGTCTGGCTTAGCTCTCACGCCGAATCCGAGCGAGCGCAGTGTGTCCTCGACCTGCTTGTCGGTCACCTCGATACCGAGAACTTGACCCAACCGCTTGCGCCGAACCTCGATGCGCGTCTCCGTCCGCGGAACGGGGTAGGCGTCCACGATACCGGAAGCGGCACGCCCCCCGCCGATCTCGACGAGGAGCTTGGTGGCGCGGCGGGACGCGATGGGCGCCAGCTCCGTGGGGAGTCCCCAGGCGAAGCGCCGGGACGCCTCGCTCGGTACCTTGAGAGCGAGCGCCGTCCGCCGGATGCTGAGCGGGTCGAACGTGGCGACCTCCAGGAGAATCGTCTTCGTTTTTTCGGTGACCTCGGTGGCCCGACCACCCATCACGCCTGCCACCGCCACCGGCCCCTTGGGATCGGTGATGAGCAAATGCTCGGATCCGAACACGTGATCGACGCCATCGAGCGTCGTCATTTTCTCGCCTGGTCGGGCACGGCGAACGATGATCGTGTGATCGGCGAGCGTATCGTAGTCGAACGCGTGAATCGGTTGGCCGAGCTCAAGCATCACGTAGTTGGCAATGTCCACGACGTTGTTGATGGGTCGCATACCCGCCGCCGTGAGCCGCGCCTGCATCCAGGGCGGAGACGGTTCGATCCGAACGTTCTCGATGACCGTGGCCGTGTAGCGAGGACAGAGGTCGGGATCTTCGATGAGGACCTTGGCCAATTGGTCCACTGGGCTCCCGCTCGCGGTGTAGTCGAGATCCGGCTCACGCACCTCCGTGTCGGTCAGTGCGGCGACGTCCCGGGCCACACCCAATACCGAGAGACCATCGGCTCGGTTGGGCTTCATATCGATCTCGAGCACGGTCTCCCCGTAGTAGTCCGCAAAAGGGGTCCCCACCCGCGCATCCTCGGCGAGGACAAGAATTCCCTGATGCTCGTCCGAGAGGCCGAGCTCCTTTTCCGAGCAGACCATGCCCGCCGACTCCACTCCTCGGATCTTGGCCGGCTTCAACTTGGTCGGCTTGCCCGAGTGTCCATCGAGAATATCGGCCCCCAGTTTGGCGAAGGCGATTTTTTGCCCGGCGGCCACGTTGGGAGCACCGCACACCACGGTGTGCTCTTCATTTCCGAGAGACACCGTCGCCACACGCAGTCGATCGGCGTTCGGGTGCGGTGACACGTTCGTGACCTCGCCCACGAAGATGTTCTCCCAGGACGAGCCGGACCTTTCGACCGCCGTCACCTCCAGCCCCGCCATCGTCAGCCGATGGGCGATCTCGCTCTCGGGCAGAGTCAAGGCCACGTAGTCTCGCAGCCACTTCAACGGAACGCGCATGACGCTAGAATTGCCTCAGGAACCGCAAGTCATTCGCATAGAAGTGTCGGATGTCGTCCACGCCGTGTCGCAGCATGGCGATCCGCTCGACGCCCAGCCCGGCCGCGAAGCCCGTGTAGACATCGGTGTCGTAACCCATGTTGGTAAGGATCTCCGGATGTACCATGCCGGCGCCCAGGATCTCGATCCAGCCCTCGTTCTTACACGTGCGACACCCTTCCCCGCCGCAAAGGAAGCAGTCGATCGCCATATCGACCCCGGGTTCGACGAACGGGAAGTAGTCGCAGCGGAAGCGGATCTTTCGCTCCTGGCCGAAGAGCCGCTTGGCGAACTCGAAAAGGGTTCCCTTCAAATGCGCCAACGTGATGCCTCGATCCACGGCCAGGACTTCGACCTGCATGATCATCCATTCATGAGTCGGATCGGTCGCTTCGTTGCGATAGGTCTTGCCCGGGACCACGATGCGGATCGGGGGTTGGTGTTTTTCCATGAAACGCACCTGATTGGGCGACGTATGCGTGCGGAGCAGAATCCGGCTGTCGGATTGATCCGAGCGGTCGATATAGAACGTGTCCATGAGCTCCCGGGCGGGATGCTCCTTGGGGATGCGGAGCGCCTCGAAATTGTAATAGTCCCGCTCCACCTCCGGCCCCTCGACGACCGAGAAGCCCTGAGACTCGAAGGCGTCGAGGATCTCCCGCAGCGTTTGGGTAATAGGATGGAGCCGCCCCTGCCCGAGGGGACGTCCCGGCAACGTGACGTCGATGCGCCCCGTCTCGACCGTGCGCTCGATGCGCTCGGCCTCGAGCCGTGAACGCCTCTCGACCAACGCCTCCTCGAGCTCGGTCTTGAGCCGATTGGCGTCGGCGCCCGCTTGACGGCGTTCTTCCGGAAACAACTCCCCTAGCGAACGGAGGAAGGTCGTCAGTGCCGCCCTCCGACCGAGATGAGCGATCCGCCATGCCTCCAGCGAGGCTTCGTCCGTCGCCCTCGCCAGCTCGCGTCGGGCAGACTCGGCGATTTCCTGAATCGCTTCGGCGGCACTCATACTGAAAATGAAAGACGGCCGGGCTCGTCCACCCCGGCCGCAAACAGGCATTATATAAGATGGGGTCGGGTAGCGCATCGCCCCAGTTTGTGAGTTACCGCATTGTCGTGGCGAGGCCGACCCATATAATGTGCCGCCTTTCTTCGATGGGGAGGCTTGGGGGAGAGCCATGCAATTGGGAATGATCGGCCTCGGCAGGATGGGCGCCGGGATGGTGCGCCGTCTCATGAAGGACGGGCACGAGTGCGTGGTCTGGGACCGGACCGCGGAAGCCGTCAAGAAGCTCGTGGCCGACAGAGCCGCCGGAGCGTTCACCTTGGAGGAGCTCGTGCACAAGATGGCCAAACCCCGCGCCATCTGGATGATGGTGCCGGCCGGTGTCGTGGATCGGGTTCTGGAGGCTCTGGTGCCCCTCCTCGACCGGGACGACGTCGCCATCGACGGTGGCAACTCCCACTATCATGACGACATCCGTCGCGCCCGCGAACTGCGCGCGAAAGGCATTCACTATGTGGACGTGGGGACGAGCGGAGGCGTCTGGGGCCTGGAGCGCGGCTTCTGTCAGATGATTGGCGGAGAGAATTCGGTCGTCCACCGCTTGGACCCCATCTTCAATTCTTTGGCGCCCGGAATCGGCGCGGCTCCCCGGACCTCTGGCCGGGAGAGAGTCGCCGGCACGGCCGAGAAAGGCTACCTGCATTGCGGTCCGAGCGGCGCCGGACACTTCGTCAAGATGGTCCACAACGGAATCGAGTACGGCCTGATGGCGGCGTACGCGGAGGGTTTCAACATCTTGAAGCACGCGAACGTCGGTCGAACGGAGCAGGCGTCGGACGCGGAAACCAGTCCGCTCAAGCAGCCCGAGCACTATCAATACGATTTCGACCTGTCCGAGATCTCGGAAGTGTGGCGCCGGGGAAGCGTCATCACGTCGTGGCTGCTGGATCTAACCGCCAGCGCGCTACTCGCGGACCCGATGCTTTCGGATTACGCCGGTCGTGTCTCGGACTCGGGAGAGGGCCGGTGGACCATCCAAGCGGCCATCGACGAATCGGTCCCCGCTCACGTCCTCACCGCTTCCCTCTACGATCGGTTCAGCTCTCGCGGCAACGCCGAGTTCGCCAACAAGATCCTATCCGCCATGCGGCATGGGTTCGGCGGACACACCGAGAAGAAAGGCAGCCACTGACGGATGAAGGTCGAGATCCTTCCGAGCGTCGGGGCGGTCGCGAAACGAGGGGCGGAGGTCATCGCCGCCGAAGCTCGACGAGTCGTTTCCGAACGCGATCGTTTTACGCTCGCCGTGAGCGGCGGGAGCACTCCGTGGTTGACGATCCAGGCTCTCGCCGAGCAGGACATCCCTTGGGATCGGGTACACGTCCTCCAAGTCGACGAGCGAGTCGTGCCCGAGGGCCACGCCGATCGCAACCTGACGCACCTCGTCGAGAAGCTTCTTTCTCGATCGCGACTGCCAGACGATCACTTACACGCGATGCCAGTCGGCGAGGAGAATCTCGAGAACGCCGCCCGGGCCTACGCACGCACCCTCGCCGAGCTGGCCGGCGACCCTCCGGCCATCGATCTCGTCCACCTCGGCCTCGGCCTCGATGGGCATACCGCGTCGCTGGTACCGAGAGACCCGGTGCTCCGCATTCGGGACGCGTACGTATCCGTCACCGAAAGCTACCTGGGCCGCAGGCGTATGACCCTCACCTATCCCGCGCTCAATCGCGCGCGGCGAGTGCTCTGGCTCGTTACCGGCAAGAACAAGGCGCAGATGGCCCGGCGGCTGAGTGACGGGGACGAGAGCATCCCCGCCGGGCGCGTCGCCCGCGATCAGGCACTCTTGATCGCCGACCGCGCCGCGGCGGCGGAGCTGGGAGACCCTCGGCACGCCGGGCCCGTCTGGTGAGTGCTGACTGGACAGTAGGGTTTACACCCATCCGCGCGCTGTGACATCATCCTCGACCCGATGACCGCCCTACCCTCCATCCGCGTCCAAGGACTGACCAAGCACTACGGCAGCTTCACGGCCGTGCGCGGCATCGATTTCGAAGTAAACGCCGGCGAGGTCTTCGGACTCCTCGGTCCCAACGGCGCGGGCAAGACGACCACGATGAAGATCCTGACCTGCTTCATCGCGCCCACCGAAGGCACCGCGCGCGTCAACGGCTTCGACGTCTTCGAGTCGCCGCTCGAAGTTCGCCGCTCGCTCGGCTACCTCCCCGAGAACGCGCCGATCTACGGCGACAT
>JBOGJF010000528.1:0-2852 GCA_050747785.1 Vicinamibacteria bacterium | reverse complement strand
CCCCAGGGCAGTGCGCTGGGTAACCCCCAGTCCCGGTGACGGGAAGGAAAGTGCCACAGAAAACATACCGCCTTCTCCTCGTGGGGAGGTAAGGGTGAAAAGGTGCGGTAAGAGCGCACCGCTCGGGTGGTGACATCCGAGGCAGGGCAAACCCCGCACGGAGCAAGACCAAATAGGGAAGCGCTCGAGGGTGGCCCGTCCGAGGCTTCCGGGTAGGTCGCTCGACTGCGGCGAGCAATCGTCGCGGCTAGATAAATGATCGTCGCCCTCCCGAGGGCAACCGGAGGAGGGAACAGAATTCGGCTTACGGGTGACTCGAACAGGCTTTCTTCACTATTGCATTAGTGCCGTGGGGACCGCCGCCTGACTAGCTCCGGTCCAAGCAACCACATCGTTTGGCGGCCAACAGGCGATTGCGGATCCGCCTGACTAGCTTGCACACCACCCAGCTCATAGTCCCAAGTAACCTCTCGCGAGAAACAGCGCGAATCCCACCACGGCTCCTCCGACACCGATCCCCAGGCTCCACGCTTCCGCCACGCCCCAGCGCGCGGCGCGGATGCACTGAATCAGAGTGACAGCCTGGATCAAGGGAGCCGCGAATGGCACCCAGAAGAGAGAGACGGAAAGCACACCCAAGCCGGCAAGCCGTCGAGGGCCCAAGCTCCGAGTGCCTGGTCCGCGATCGAGCTCTTTCAGACTCGCCATCGGGGGTTCACGCGCGCATGGATTGTCTCACGGCTGCCCGCTGGTGAGCAGCCGTCACTCGACGAGCAGTTCGGTGGGTACTCCGGAATACGAGATGACGGGCAACCGGGGACCGGGAAGCGGGGCGCCGGCTCCGTCAGGCGCTGGGGTCGGGTTCCTTGTCCTTCTTCCGACGCAGCATGTCTTTGAAGCCTTCCATCGCGCCTTTCGGTTTGTTCGCCTCGACTTTTTCCCGGGCAATCTCGTTGCTGGGATCGTAGTTGAGTGCCTGGGCGAACATCTTCTGGGCGCGGCTCGACATGCCGGCGGCTTCGTATATCTCTCCCAAGCCAACGAAGACTTCCGGATCGAACTGATCCGACTCCAGCGCCTTCTGGAAATGCTCTTCGGCCTCTTTTTTCCAGTGGGGATTCTTGACCAAGGCCTGGGCCAAGAGTTTGTGGTAGTGCCCCTTCTCGGGAGCGAGACGAACGGCCTCTCGCAAACACTGAATGGCGTCGAAGAAACGCATTTCCGTGAAGTGTCGCTTACCCTCGCGATACTGGGCTTCGGCCATCTTGTCGGTGGGACGCTGGGCTTCCGCCGGCGCCGCGTTCCCCGGTGTCGTGGGCGCACCGGGCGGCGGGCCCGTGCTGGGTACCTCACCGCGGGGAGCTTCCGTGCGAAGCGAGCTGTCGTAGCGCCGGCGAGAGAGCGGGTCGGAGAGTTTCTGATAAGCCTGCTGGACTTTCAGGAAGAGCTCCTCCAGCTGCCCGTGGACGTCGTGAAGAAAAGGCGAATGATGCCGGTCGGGATGGTATCTCTTCGCCATCGCGTAGTACGCCTTCTTGAGCTCGGGGCCGCTGGCGTTCATGCTGAGGTCGAGCAAGTCGTAGAGCGTTGCGGTCGACAAGGCCGCGTGCCGCTTCAAGATGTCGTCTCGGATAGCGAGCTCCTCCGGACTGGGTCCCGCCGGCTTCGGTTGGGCGGCCGCGCTGCGGTCCAGCGTCTCCGCCTCCGGCATCGGGATGTCGACTTTTTCTTCCTCGACTCGCGACGATTTCGCGGGTTGTTGCTCACGGCCTTGAATTTCGAGCACCCCGGCTGAAACGAGGCCGTAGATGCAACGGATGGTCTCCTCCTCGCCCAGGGGAGAGATGGCCGCGATGTCGGCGACGGTGGATACGCCGTCGACCCGAGAGAGCACGAACCCTTCGGACGGAGTGAGGCTGATCTTCTGGTAAAGAAGGAGCGGATTCTCCGAGTGGCGCAGCATCCCGTTGGAGTTGCCTACGTCTCGACGCATGGCATCGATGTCGTCCATGCGTCGCGTGCCCTCGAGGATGATGTCGGCGGTGGAGAGGTTCAGCATGATGTCTTCGTCGACGGGGTCTTCGTGGGGCTCGAGCTTCCATTGACCGGACCGCCACAAGAAGAGTGAATAGATGATGGCTTGTATCTGCTCGGTCACGCGGGCCTGCATGTCGTCGGGGGTCATGTATCCCATCTCGACGATGGTCTTACCGAAGCGCTTCCGGGTCTCTTTAGCAACCTTGGCGGCCATCTCGAAGGAGGATCGTTCGATGGCTCCCTGCCGAATCAAGAACTCGCCGATCCGGTCCTCATTGACGTCCGAATTGGCAAAGATCATGGAGCCCTTCTTGAAATATATCCGCTTCGTGATCCCGTCCTTCTCCAGATGCAGGATCCCGCTTCGGCGGTCGATGTACAGGCTGCGGATGACCCCCGCAAGGGTTTCCTGGCTAAGGTTTCCCTGCAACAAGAAGCTCCCCGCTTTGATGTGGTGCGACAGTGAAGGTGATTTTACAACACTTATCTTAGCATAGGGCCCTGCGGACGGAAACCGGACCGGGTGCCCCCGACGCTGTAAGTCACAGTTGACGAGGCACATGCGGCTCCCCTACACTGAGAGAGGCTCAGTCTGACTAAATCATGGTTTCTCGAGAGGGCGAGTGGGACTGTATCTAGTCACAGGCGGCGCTGGGTTCATTGGCTCCTCCCTCGTGCGCCGGCTTCTGGAAAATGAAGAGAAGGTCCGGGTCCTGGACAATCTTTCCACTGGAAAGAAGTCCAACCTAGATGGGGTTCGTGGCGATATCGAGTTCCGGGAAGGCGATGTCTGCGACGCTAACGCTGTCCAAGAA
>JBOGJF010000527.1:0-12785 GCA_050747785.1 Vicinamibacteria bacterium | reverse complement strand
TCGTAGAGCTCCCCGAGACCCACCAGGCAGTCGAAGTCGAAAGGACTGAGCTCGAGCGCCGTTTCAAAATGCTCCTCCGCCCTTTTCCCCCAGAAGGGGTTCTTCGCGAGGGCGCGGGCGAGTAGTTTGTGATACTTGGCCTTTCCGGGGTCGAACCGCACCGCCTCTTCCATGAGCTCGACGGTCTCATGAAAGTGATTCTGCGAGAAGTGCTTGTTCGCATCGCGGTAGTAGCGCGCGGCAATGTTCTCGAGGGACGTCGCCGCGAGCTCCGGCGCCTCCGGCGCGGCGCTGCGCGGGCTCAGGTCTTCTCCCCGGGGCGCCTCGGCACAGAGAGAGTTGTTGAAACGGCGCCTCGCCACCGGATTGGCTAGCGTCTGGTACGCCTCGGTCATCTTCGACAACAAGTCCTCGAGATCGCCCCGTAAGTAGGCGAGCCGGCGCGAGCCTAGTCGATCCGGATGGTAGCGTTTGATCATCGTCACGTAGGCTTTCTTGATCTCCTCGCTGCTCGCACCGCGCCGCAATTCCAGCCAGTCGTAGTAGGTTCCGGCCGCGACCGCGGCACGCTTCGCCACCACGTCGTCCCGGATCCACTGCTCCTCGGGCGACAACTCTTGGGCCCGAGGTTCGGCCTTTTTCTCGGACGGCGCTATACGACGACTCTCTTCACGGAGCGGCTCGATACTCCTCGGCGAAGGCGTCAGGTGGCGGCTCTTGCCCCCCAGCTCCAAGAACCCACCGGAAAGCAATGCGTAGAGGCAGCGCAGCGTCTGTTCTTCCGTCAGCGGTGACAACGCGATGATGTCGGCGACAGAAGACTGTCCGTCGACGCGAGAGAGCACGAAGCTCTCTTCGGAAGAGAGCGTGCAATCCGTCGGGACCACCGAGAAGTCTCTGGCGTAACTCACGATGCTCGTCGGGTCCCCCAAGGCGCGCCGAACGGTTCCCGCATCTTGAATGTGGCGGACGCCCTCCAGGAGCACCGGAATCGTCGGAAGCCTCAGCGCCAAATCGTCGGCGATGGGGCTTGCGTGCTCTTGAAAACGATACTCCCCACTATCCCAGGGAAAGACCGAATAGATGATGGAGAGCACCTGCTCGGCCACTCCCACTTCCATCTCCGTCTCCGTCAGGAGACCCATGGAAACGAAGGTCTCACCCAACCTCCGTCCCGTGCTGGCGACCTTCTGTGATGCCAGCGCCAGGTGAGACTGCGTCATCTTCCCGCTGCGTACCAGAAACTCGCCCAGCCGGTCTCCCCGGAAGGTGGAATTGGCGAACGTCATCGTTCCCCCGCCGAAGTAGATTCTCTTGCTGACTTTGTCTCGGGTGAGGCTGAGTATCCCCGTTTCGCGAGAATCATGAAGCGAGTGGATGATCTCTGGAAGGTAGCTTTGACCTAGGTTTCCCTGCACGAAACACCTCCTGAACGGGAACTGGCTAGCTGGTCGCAGGCGCCAGCCGTCACGGCTGGCTCGATACATGGGACGAGTTGAAGTGGCCGTTTTTTCATCGTTTGGGGTACGACGACGTCAATGAGTTGTCAGTGATTTCAAGACATCGTAGACGACGCGGGACGGGACGGACATGACTCAGAACACGGGGATTCCCCGACGGTGAAATGGGGGAGAAACCCCACGGGCTCGAGTCTCGGTGTCCGTTTGGTGGTATGCCTTTACGGATCGACGTTTGTGTTATCCTCGGCGACCCCGGTGTGTCTCTCCAGCTAGAGAGACTCTGTGGAAGCGACCCGGGGCACCGTATCGTATCTCCCGGACCGACAAGCCCAATGGATTGCTCGAATGCGAGCCACTCATCGAGGCCGTTGTGGAAAGTCTGAAGAACCTGCTACTAACCTGGGGCGTACCGGGGCTCTTCTTCATTTGCCTGCTCGACTCGGCAGGGGTGCCGCTTCCCGGCGGACCGGACGCCGTCGTCATGTTGCTCTCATGGCAACGTCCGAACTTGTTGATCTGGATCGCTCTCACTGCGGCGGTGGGCTCCACCATTGGCAACTGGTTTCTCTACCAGGTGGGAAAACGCGGGGGCGAGCTGGCCCTCGCGCGTTTCGATGAGAGAAAACGCGCCTGGGTAACGGACAAGCTCCGTCGCAACGACATTCTCGCCATCGTCGTTGCCATGTTGGGACCACCTCCCTTCCCTACCAAGCTCTTCGTCCTCGTCGCCGGCGTCTTCGAGATGCGTCCCATACGGTTTCTGTTGGCGGTCTTCGCGGCGCGTTGCGCCCGCTATCTGGGAGCAGGCTACTTGGGAGCCCGCTTTGGAGACCACGCCGCGGAGGTCCTCCAGCAACACTATGGAACGATAGCAGTCGTCCTCCTTGCCGTCGTCGCCGGAGCCGTGCTCACCAAGTACCTTCGGCGAAGAAAGGTCGGAAGCGCGGCAACGGACTAATGGTCAGATATAATGTAACCGCGCTGACCCAGAAGGAATCCAAACCGTGATGACAGCTTGTGATTCGAGGACTCGCGAGATGGGCCTTCTCTGTCTCGAAGGCGGGACTCCATGACACCCCTCGCACTCCCTCTCGTCAATCGCCCGGCCTTCGAAGCTCGCCTTCCCGAAGCCTTGCGGCGCCTCTCGCTGAGCACGCTCCAGATCAATATCGGGCGCGTCTGCAACCTGGCTTGCCGGCACTGTCATGTGGAGTCCTCGCCGGCTCGGACTGCCCCCGACGAGAACATGTCCGAGGAGACCGCGCGGAAGATCGTCGATTGGGCCCTCGCCCAGGAGGAGATCCGCTCCATCGATTTCACTGGTGGCTCACCGGAGATGAATCCCAACTTTCGCTGGATGGTCGAGGCCTTGGTCGCATCCGGCCGCCAGGTCATGACACGCTGCAATCCGACCATCATCGAGTACCGCGGCTGGAAGACGGTAGAGGACTACTCCTGGGTTCCCGCCTTCTATGCCGCCAATCGGCTCGAAGTCGTCGCCTCGATGCCGTGCTATCTCGAGGAGAACGTGGACGAGCAGCGCGGACGGGGTGCGTACCAGGCGTCGGTCCGCGGGTTACTCGCCCTTAACGAGGTCGGGTATGGCCGCGATCCGGATCTCTTGCTCAACCTCGTTTATAATCCGGTGGGACCGAGCCTGCCGCCGGAGCAAAGAAAACTGGAAGCCGATTACAAGCGCGAGCTCGCGGCGCGTTTCGGTATCGTCTTCAATGAGCTTTGGACCCTTACCAACATGCCCATCCAGCGGTGGCGCCGCGACCTGGAGCGGAGCGGCGCGCTCGAGGGCTATATGAGTAAGCTCATCGACTCCTTCAACGCCGAGACGCTCCCGGGCCTGATGTGCCGCCATCTCATCAGCATCGGACCCGATGGCCGGGTCTACGACTGCGATTTCAACCAAGCCCTGGAGCTGCCGGCACCCGGATTGCGGAACCGGTTCCTTTGGGAGCTCGACGTAAAGGATCTGGCCAGTCGCGAGATCGCTACCGCCGACCACTGTTACGGCTGCACCGCGGGCGCTGGCTCGAGCTGCGGCGGCGCTCTCGTCTGATCGTCTGGAACCCAGCCACGCTGGAGGCGTTCGTCACACGATCACGACCTTCCCGGTCAACGTGCGATGAACGGGGCATTTGCCGGCGATAGCGAGGAGCCGCTTCCTCTGGGCGTCGTCGAGAGGCCCTTCCAAAATGACTTCTCTCTTGATTCGATCCAACATGGTACCCGCCTCGCCATCGGTCTCGTCACACTCGGCGCAGTCCTCCCAGTAGACCTTGCTGTGGCTTAGTCGAACCTCCACGCCTTCGAGCGGCCATTTCTTGCGATCCGCATAGAGGGTGAGCGTCATCGAAATGCAGCTACCCAACGCGGCAAGCACGAACCCGTAAGGATCCGGCCCTCGGTCCTCTCCGCCGGCCGCACGCGGCTCGTCGCCAATCAGCCGATGCCGGCCGATCTGAATCTCGTTCTCGAACTTCCTCACACGTCTGACGACTGCTTCGCTCGCCATCGCCACCTCCTTGACCGCTGCGTCGCGTTGCGCATCCACCGAGCGCGACCTATAATGCCGCTCCCCTAAGACCCAATCATGACCGTTGCCCTCTTGACGCTCAACGTGATCTCGCTCGTCGCCATCGCCATCACCGTGTTCTACGGGATCATGATTCCCGAGGGCGGAGGTGCATTGGGGCGCCACCTGACACTCGGCCTCCTCGCCATCCTACTAGCGGTATTCGCACACACCATGACTTTTTTCTACTTCATCGGCATCGCGAGCTCCATCCGCCGGGCGGTCGAGGAAACCGGGATTGGCGCGGAACATTTGAAACAAGTCCGTCGCCTTCGCAGCCAGGTCTTTCCCTGGGCTGGCGGCGCGATGTTGATTCTGATGACCACATTCGTCATGGGCGGCGCCGCCCACACGCGGGCTCTACCGAGCTGGGTGCACGGTTCGCTAGGTTATCTCGCCCTCGGCACGAGTTTCGTCGCCTTGTTGGTCGAGGCGTCCTACCTCATGCAACAGAACCGAGTCGTCAACGAAGTGGATCAGGAGCTCCGCGCCCGACCACCGGCGGATACCTAAGAAGGAATCGACGTTTGTGACTACTCTCAAGGGGACTCTCGCACCTTGACTAGCGGCGGTTGGGGATCGAGGATGCTCATGGGGCGCTGAGCACGGTGAACAGCAAACGAATGCCAGTCCTTTATATCCCGCACGGTGGGGGGCCCTGGCCGTTTGTGGATCTCCCCATCTTCGACCGGAGTGAGGTTACGACCCTCGCGGAGTTCCTACGCTCGCTGCCGCAGAAACTCGGGGGCCAGCCGAAAGCGCTGCTGGTGATCTCGGCACACTGGGAAGAACGCGTGCCAACGGTCATGTCGGCGCCATGGCCGCCGATGTTGTATGACTACTTCGGCTTCCCACCCGAAAGCTACGAGATCACCTGGCCGGCCCCAGGCGATCCGAGACTAGCGGACCGTGTGCGTGAGCTTCTGAGCAGTGTTGGATTCGAGACCGCAGCCGATGCCGCACGCGGCTTCGACCACGGCACGTTCATTCCGCTCAAAGTGATGTATCCGAAGGCGGATGTGCCCACGATCCAGCTCTCCATGTTGCGGAGCCTCGATCCGACGGCGCACATCGCGATGGGTCGCGCCCTCGCACCGTTACGCGACGAACACATTCTCATCGTTGGCAGCGGCATGAGCTATCACAACCTCGGGAGCCTCATGAGTCGCCAGGGGCGCGCCGTGTCGGAAGCGTTCGACGCATGGCTTCGTGACGCGGCGACTGCCGATCCCGAGGTACAAGCAAAGAAGCTCCAGGAGTGGAAGACGGCGCCGCATGCCCGTCAAGCCCATCCGCGAGAGGATCATCTGCTGCCGCTCATGGTAGTAGCAGGCGCTGCGGGTCCTGATCGTGGCCAGCTCGGATTCAGCGGATTGTTCGGCGACGCTCGCATTTCGGCATTCCAATACGGCTAGCTGGCCCGGCGCTGTCGCCGGTTCTGCAATCGAGATGCTCCTAGTTCTCCTGGTTGGTTCGTTAGCTCTACAGGCGTGGGCGTGGCGACGTTTGCGGAGGCGCGTTATCGGCGGCGAAATGACGCGACTCGGCGCTTCGGTCCGATACGGTGTCTGGGCAGTCGCTCCGCTTCTCTTGTTCATCGGGTCTTTCCTCGGCTTGGTCGGAGTCGAGGAGCTGTCAGGCAGTGCTATCATTCCAGAGCCGATGGGGCGGGTGGTGCTGCCGATGTCCGCCCTGTTGCTGGGCATCGCCGGTCTGGGTTGGGCATCCTTCTCCATTTCTTGCGCAGTCATCGGCCGACGACAACGGGCAGGAAAGTGAGGATAGCGAGAAGCATGAATGACCAGTTGAGGCACTACTCCGAAAAGCTCGCCTACGAGATCGACTCGTGGGATCTGAAGGTTGCGCTCGAATCCGGCGAAAAAATTACCGTCGTGGACGCGCGCTCGCCCCAGGCATTCGAGCGAGAACACTTTCCCGGCGCGATCAACATCCCGCACCGCACGATGTCTCCCGAGACGACGAAGAGTCTCGACAAGAACGCGCTGGTGGTGACTTACTGCGATGGAATCGGCTGTAACGCTTCCACGAAGGGAGCCGTGAACATGGTCAAGCTAGGCTTCCGCGTGAAGGAGCTGATCGGCGGTCTCGATTGGTGGAAACGCGACGGCCACAAAACGCACGGCTCTGCCGCATCTCACGAGTCCGTCGTTTGTGGGTGCGCCTGAGCGCGGTGACCTCCCGTTGGTAGGATGACCCCCAGCAGCCGCCGATGAGCCTGCAATCTCTCTCCTCACCCGAACTGGGCGCTGAACGCCGCGGATACGACACATCAATGGGTACAGGGGGGAACGCTCGTCGCCACCGCGGTCGCTTTTGTGACGGCCGTCGCCCTTCCCCGCGCCTTCGGCCGTGACGCGATGTGGTTTGCGGTGACGTACGTGCTGGTGCGCGTCATTGGCCTGCTGTTGTACTACTGGGTCGCGTCCGAGAATCCCTCGCAGCGAGCGGCTGTTCGGACCTTTGCCGCCGTTTCGATGGGTGGCCTGGCCGCAGTCATCCTTGGTGCACTTAGCGGCGGCTCCACCCAGTACGCGTTCTGGGGGTTTGCCATCCTTCTAGACGTCATCGCCGCGGCCGTGGGTGGACAATTGGAGGGTTGGAACCTGCGCCCCGAGCATTTCGTGGAGCGCCACGGTCTCTTTGTCATCATCGCGCTCGGCGAAACGCTCATCGTGGCGGCCGGGGGAGTGACTGGCGCCTCCTGGACGGGGGAGTTGGTCGCGATCACACTGTTGGTCGTCGCGATCACGTGCGAACTCTGGTGGAGTTATTTCGCTGTGGCTAAACCCGAGCTCGACCGTGCTCTGGCATCGTGCACGGAGGCAACTCGAGCGATGATGGCTCGGGATGCCTTCAGCTTGGCTCACTTTCCTCTGATCTGCGGAGTGATCGCCTTCGCGGCGGCCGTCGAGCAAGCCGTCACCCACCCCTTGGAGCCCCTTGCGCTCGAGACCGGGGTCGCTTTGGGGGAAGGCATTTTCCTCTTCATTGGCGGGATGGCCTTCGCCATGTGGCGGACGACCTGCGGATCGCCGCTGGGTCGCACGATCGCCGCAGCCGTGACCGCGATCGCGGTCGTCGTATGCGCGGGCGCCTCGCCTTGGTTGACGCTCACCCTCTGCTTGATCGGCATTTTGGTCATCATTGTCCTCGAGCAGCAGAGTGGCACACCGAGCCCCGTCGCCGTCGACGAAGCAAAAGAAAGGCACATCCGTCAAGCCCCATACTCTTCCATCGGCGGGCAGGTGCACATCAGGTTCCGATCCCCGTAGGCATTGTCGATCCGAGCCACCGGGGGCCAGAACTTGTGCTCGCGCAACCAGGGAGCGGGGAAGGCGGCCTGCTCGCGGCTGTAAGGACGGTTCCAAA
This sequence comes from Vicinamibacteria bacterium, assembly GCA_050747785.1. Taxonomy (GTDB): domain Bacteria; phylum Acidobacteriota; class Vicinamibacteria; order Marinacidobacterales; family DATDRI01; genus CBDANW01. The sequence goes on along the minus strand of JBOGJF010000527.1, from coordinate 5,348 downwards.
TGTCCGCGGTCACCACGTGCGCCGTGTGCGGGGCGTTCTTGAGCACATTGTTCTCGCGATCCGCCCGCCCTTCCTCGATCTCCCGGATCTCGTTGCGAATCCCGATGAGCGCGTCGCAGTAGCGATCCAGCTCGGATTTGGACTCGCTCTCGGTCGGCTCGATCATGAGAGTTCCGGCGACCGGCCAGGAAATGGTAGGGGCATGAAAGCCATAGTCCATGAGCCGCTTGGCGATGTCTTCGACCTCGATGCCAGCGCTCTTCTTGAAAGGACGACCGTCGAGGATGAACTCATGCGCCACCCGTCCCCTCTTGCCGGCGTAGAGAATCGGGTAGTGACCTTCCAGGCGTTTTGCCATGTAGTTCGCACTGAGAATGGCGACCTGGGTGGCCCTGGTGAGCCCTTTCGCACCCATGAGTGCGATGAAGGCCCAGGAGATGGGAAGGATGCTCGGACTTCCGTAGGGCGCTTCCGAGACCGGGCCGATTGCCTGGTCGCCTCCCACCCTGGCCAACGGATGCCCGGGAAGAAACGGCCCAAGGTGCTCGGCGGCGCAGATCGGTCCCATGCCGGGCCCGCCACCACCGTGCGGAATACAGAACGTCTTGTGCAGATTGAGATGGCAGACATCTGCGCCCATCTCGCTGGGCCGCGTAAGGCCAACCTGAGCGTTCATGTTCGCGCCATCCATATAAACCTGACCGCCATGTGCGTGGACGATCTCGCAAATCCTCTGAATCCCCTCTTCGAAGACGCCGTGCGTCGAGGGATAGGTGATCATCAAAGCACCGAGTGAATCACGATGCTCGGCGCCCTTCGCCTCCAGGTCATCGATGTCGATGTTGCCCTTCGCATCGCAGGCCACGGCGACGACCTTGAATCCCGCCATCACCGCGCTCGCGGGGTTCGTGCCGTGTGCCGACGCCGGTATCAAGCAAACGTTCCGCCCACCTTCGCCCCGGCTCTGGTGATAGGCATGAATGACGAGTAGGCCCGCGTACTCTCCTTGCGAGCCCGCATTCGGCTGCAGAGAGACGGCCCTTAGGCCGGTGATCTCACCGAGCCAGTTCTCGAGCTGCGCGAAGAGCTCTTGGTATCCCTCGCTTTGGTCGGCGGGAGCGAAGGGGTGGAGCGCGGCAAAACCGGGCCAGGTGATGGGCGTCATCTCGGTCGTAGCGTTGAGCTTCATCGTGCACGAGCCTAGGGGCATCATAGACGTGGTCATGGACAGATCACGTGCCTGCAGTCGATTCATGTACCGCAGCATCTCGTGCTCCGAGTGATAGCGGTGAAAGACCTTGTGCGTCAGAAAGGGGCTGGTGCGAGCGAGGGAAGGAGGAAACTCGGGATTCGTCTCTTCTGTTAACTCTTCGACGGTGAAGGCGAGCGGAGCGGAGTCGGAGAAGACTTCGAGCACATCCTTCACGTCATCGACGGTCGTCGTCTCGTCGAGCGACAAACCCACCGATCCGTCCTCGAACTCGCGGAGGTTTATCTCCCGCGCGCGCGCCCTTCGATGAACGGCTCGCGCGCCCCCCTCGGGTAGCCGCACTCTGAGCGTATCGAAAAAAGGCTCGCCGCCGACGTCGAGCTTCAGTTTTTCGAGGCCGCGTGCGAGCGTCGCGGTGAGAGCATGAATGCGCCGCGCGATGGCCGTCAGCCCGTCCGGTCCGTGATAGACCGCGTACATACTCGCCAGGATTGCGGGAAGTACCTGTGCCGTGCAGATGTTGCTCGTGGCGCGATCGCGCCGGATATGCTGCTCGCGCGTCTGGAGCGCAAGGCGGTAGGCGGGTCTCCCCTCCGCATCCTGCGAGACTCCGACGATTCGACCAGGAATACGCCGTGCATGCTCCTCGCGAGTCGCCAAGAACGCCGCGTGAGGGCCCCCGAAGCCGAGCGGCACCCCGAAGCGCTGCGTCGAGCCGACCGCGATATCGGCTCCGAACTCGACCGGCGAGCGAAGCACCGTGAGCGCCAAGAGATCCGTCGCCACGGCCACCGTGGCCCCGCGCTTGTGTGCGCGCTCAATCGCGTCGCTCGGGTCGCGAACCACGCCATCCGTACCCGGGTACTGAAGGAGCACGCCGAAGAGGTCGTCGTCGGTGAAGTTGTTGGCCCCTTCGACCGCCCCGACCTGAATCGTGATCCCGAGGGGTCGGGCGCGCGTTTCCAGAACCGCGATGGTCTGCGGATGACAGTCTTCGGAGACGAAGAAGACCTTCTGCCCGCTTCCTCGCGCCCCGTGGATAGCGAGGCACATGCCCATGGCTTCCGCCGCCGCGGTGGACTCGTCGAGTAGCGATGCGTTGGCGAGCGGCAGGCCCGTCAGATCGGCGACCATAGTTTGGAAATTGACGAGCGCTTCCAGCCGTCCCTGCGCGATCTCCGACTGATAAGGCGTGTACTGCGTGTACCAGCCCGGGTTCTCCAGGATATTGCGCTGGATGACAGGCGGCGTGATGCAGTCGTAGTAACCCATGCCCAGGAACGAACGGAAGACGCGATTGCGCTCGGCTATCTGCCGCAACGCTTCGAGAAGGTCACGCTCGCCGCGGGCTTCGGGGATATCGATGGGGGTCCGAAGACGAATGCTCTCCGGGATGGTGGCGTCCATCAGCTCGTCGAGCGAGGAAACACCCAACGTCGCGAGCATCGTTTCGATGTCCTCGTCCGTGGGCCCGAGGTGCCGGCGCGGGAAGGTGTCGCTCGCCGTCAACATCTCGGGTAGGCCCGACGCCCCGCGCGCCCGGGACACGCCCTTCGACTTAGAAGTCTCGATCATCTCGCTCCCCTGGAACCAAGCCTCAATCGCCTCCTTCCTTTTCCACGTGCTCCTCATATTGGGAAGCGGTCAGTAGCTTTCCGAGCTCGGTCGCATCTTCGACGCGGAGCACGATCAGCCAGGACTTGCCATGAGGATCCGTGTTGACCTCCTCCGGCGCTGCCACGACGTCTTGGTTGACCTTCACCACCTCGCCGCCGACGGGACTGAAGAGGTCGGAGACCGCCTTGACCGACTCGATCGTGCCAAAGACGTCGTGTGGTTTGAGCTTCTTCCCTACCTCGGGGAGCTCGATGTAGACGACGTCGCCGAGCTGCTTCTGGGCGTGGTCGGTAATGCCGACGGTTCCACGGTCGCCTTCCATCTTGATCCACTCGTGGTCTTGGGAGTATCGGCGATCATCAGGGTACATCAGCGTCTCCTAAGTCTTGCGGGTGAAGCTCGCCGCAGTCGCATCACTGTATTCTAGCAGGCTGCTCGACAAACGAGTCAGCCTGCGCGAGGAGCCTTCAGCTGCCGCGCAGTGCGAAGCACGGAGCGTCCGTGCCGCGGCGGTGGGGCCCCGCGGCACTAATACCCACTTGTCCTCGCCGCCGTGCCAGGGGATACTTTCTTCCTTTTATAGAACGGAGTGGGAACGACGCGGGCCTTGGCGGATCGGCCGCGCACGTCGACCTCGAACTCGCTGCCTGGGGACCAGGCGGAGGGCGGCAAGTAACACAGTCCGATGGCCTTTTTTAGATAAGGCGCAAAACTGCCACTGGTCACGGTGGTCTCTACCTTCCCGCCAACGAGGACCGGATACCCGCTCCGGGCAATCCCCCGGTCCGACATCTCGAAACCCACGAGCTTCCTTCCGATTCCCTCTTCCTCTTGTCGCGCCAAGACCCCGCGACCGATGAAGTCCCCCTTGCCGAGCCTTACGAGCCAGGCGAGATCCGCCTCCAAGACCGTGTGCTCTTCGTCGATGTCGTTGCCGTAGAGAGCCATCTTGGCTTCGAGACGCAAGGTGTCGCGAGCGCCCAGACCTGCAGGTCTCAGCCCGTGAGGGGCCCCGACCTCCATGATGCGGCGCCAGATGGCCTCCACACTCTCCGAATGAACCAAGAGCTCGAAACCATCTTCGCCCGTGTAGCCCGTCCGGCAAATGATGGCCTCCTGCCCGGCAAGGTCTCCCTGGACGAAGTGGTAGCTCTTCAGACCTTCCAGAGTTTCGAGCGCGGCGAGCGTCAACGGACCGAGGATATCCTGGGCGCGGGGTCCTTGGAGCGCGATCAAGGCATACCGATCACTGACGTTCGTGATCTCACCTTCGCCGCGACGATGCGATTCGATCCACTCGAGATCCTTCTCGATGTTCGCCGCGTTCACCACGGCCAGGTAGCTCGAATCACCCAAACGATAGATGATGAGATCGTCGACAAAACAACCCTTGGGTGTCGTGAGAGCGGAGTACTGTGCCTGGCCGACCGCGAGCCGCGACACGTCGTTGGGGGTGAGCCGCTGGAGGAGCCCGAGAGCCCCGGCTCCCTCGACCAAGAGCTCGCCCATGTGACTGACGTCGAAGAGTCCGGCGGCGGTCCGAACCGCAAGGTGCTCGGCGACAACCGCGCCATAATCCACCGGCATCTCCCAGCCGGCGAAGTCCACGAGCCGTGCACCGAGCTTTCGATGAACGGCGTTGAGCGGCGTTTTCTTGAGCGACACGATCACGAGTCCTATGATACGGTGCCATCCTATCAGAGTGGTCAACCGAGCTACCCCCGACCCAGATCACCGCCGGGAGAGACGAGCGACGAGAAACAGCTCTTGCTGGCATCACCGGAGCTTCTTATAATGGAGTCGGAGTGCGTCTCGTTGTCATACAGCCAAGCGGCACTATGTCGAAAACTAGCCAGGCATACGTCGTTCGCTGCTGGAACTGCCTGAACGACTTCGAGGCGATCGAAGCCGTTTGGTGTAACTGCGATCCTCGCAAACCGACCAAGCTTTGCCCGTTCTGTCTGCAGTGTTTTTGTCCCTCCGACGAGGACTACAAGCGCGAGTTCTGGGCGTTGGCACCGGACACTCTCAAGGAAGAAGTGGCGATCCTGGAGCGCAGTCAAGATCGGTTGGGCGAGATTCTGATTCGGAACCAGAAGCTCACGACCCCCGAGTTGCTGCGCGCCTTGGTGGAACAGAAGCGGACCGGGGACCTGCTCGGCAAAATCCTGGTCAAGAACGGTTGGGTCAGTCCGAGCGACATCGACGACTCGCTACGGTACCAAGGCTATAAGCCCTTGGTGGACGTCGATGGAGCGGAGGTCCGAGCCGACCCTTCGGTCAGCCAATCCACCGCCCCTCAGGAAACGCTCACCTACCTTCTGACGCTCGGTGCCAAGAAAGGTGCTTCCGACATCCACATCGAGCCGAACGACGGGGAGGTCGGTGTCAAATTCCGCATCGACGGCTACTTCTACAAGCTCAAGCCCCTGCCCCGAGGATCGCTGGAGCCGCTTTCCGCCAAGATCGGCACGTTGTTTCGCCTCGATCCAACGCGCGAAAGCGTCCCTCAGAAAGGAAG
>JBOGJF010000526.1:0-4017 GCA_050747785.1 Vicinamibacteria bacterium | reverse complement strand
CCTGCAATGCCGACGTCCGCCTGGTACGTGTCGTCGGCAGTGATGATGGTCCCGCCCCTAATGACTTTGTCGACCTGGTTCCATTTCATGCGGGGAGAATACTGAGCCGTTTGGCGGAAATCAAACTACGGGTATGGTATGAGAGATGCTATGACCGAAGCGAGACGACGCAAAACCGCGCTCATAACCGGTGCCTCTTCCGGAATCGGCCGTGCGCTCGCCGACCTTTGCGCGCGGGACGGCTACGACTTGGTCCTCGTGGCACGCAGGGAAGACCGATTGAGAGAGCTCGAGGAGAAATGGACCGCGCAATACGCCGTGAACGTGCGGTCGGTACCCATGGACCTGCGCGACGCCGCGGCTCCTCAGAGGCTTTTTGACGAGCTTGCCGGAACGCCGATCGATATCCTCATCAACAACGCCGGGTTCGCGACCTACGGTCCTTTCGCCGAAACCGACGTGGCGAGCCAGGTGGAGATCGTTCGGGTCAACGTGCTGGCGGTGACGCACCTCACCCGCTTGTTCCTACCTTCGATGGTGCAGCGTGGAGAAGGGCGAATCCTGAACCTGGCTTCGATGGCCGCATTCGTGCCTGGGCCACTCATGGCGGTCTACTACTCCACCAAGGCGTACGTGGTTTCCTTCTCGGAAGCGCTTTCGGAAGAGCTGCGGGGAAGCGGCGTGACGGTGACCGCGTTCTGCCCCGGCCCGACCGCCACGGAGTTTCAGGCCCGAGCACGCCTCGAGCGGTCCGGGCTTCTTCGCATCGCTCGGGCGGAGGTCGGCCCCATCGCGGAAGCGGGCTATCGCGCCATGATGAAGGGCGAGACGGTCGCGGTGCCCGGTATATTGAACAAGGTTGTTACGGTGTTGATACGCATTGCGCCTCGATTCCTCATACGTCGGGTGGTCCATGAGCTTCAATTGCAGGTTGAGCGTCCTGGCGCTCCGCCCACATGAGGATCCGTTTGAACGTGAAAAAGAACGGCCGCGCGTCTTCCAATCGGGTCAGCAGCCTACTTCGGTATCGATCGCAGAACTCCGAGAAGAAAGTTATGTCTTGCTTCACGAACCGAAGGCTCTTCGGCGTCCGGGTCGACACATTCTCTTCTTTATACAACCCAGTCGTTGTGATAAGGAAGGCCTCAATCAACGCTGGCGTACGCCCAGGGGTCTGCGGGAGCCGGAGCCAGTCCATGAAACGGCGATTGTGGGCATCTTTCTGTCCAGGTGGGGGGAAATACACACAAGGGGCCATTCTGGTCTCGCGCTAGAGGGAACCTGAATGGCCTGTCTGGCGGCGACTCCGCGGCCATCCCTGCCCGAAAAACCCCTGGAAGCCCGCGCGGGCCGGCGGGTTTCTATGGCCCGGTTATTGCATCATCAATGGCGCGCTCGGGGCCTAGCTTGAGCGCGAAACCCATGGATCCCCAACGCCAAGGCAGTAGCACGGACAGCGAAAACATCCCTACGTCGGCCTTCGCCCTGAAGCGCCCGTCGATGGATATCCGTGCGAAGGTACTCTCGGTGGTCGTGCTGTCGGCGCTCACGCCCGCTCTCCTCGTTGGCGTCGCCTCCTACCTCACGTCTCGAGAGATTCTCATCGAGAAGGTCAACAGCCAGCTCGCCGGGCGAGCCACGACGGCCGCCGAGCAAGTGAACCAGTGGTTCAGGGAGCGTGCCCTCGACACCGAAATCTTCGCTAACTCCTTCATCGTCTCGGATAGCCTCAGGCGCTGGGACGCGGCCAAGAACCCGGCGAACACGGTATCGGCGGCCGAAGCCAAAGAAAAACTTCAGGAATACCTCGACCAGGTTCAGAATCGTTACCCTCTCTACCGCGAGCTCTTCCTGGTGGATCGCCACGGCACGCTGGTAGCCAAGACGAAACCGTTCATGGAGGAAGTCGAGAGAGAAATCGCTCCCGAGCTCCTGATGTCGAACGGCGATACGTCCCTGCAGCGGCTCGGCGGCAAGCTGGTGTTTCACGTCCGACGCGAGGTTCGCGATACCCGCGAGGAGCCGGTGGGAACCCTCGTCACGGTGAGTGACCTATCCGAGCTCTGGAGCCGACTCGGGGCGGACCTCCGTTCCGACATGGGAACCCTGCGCATCATCGACGCGTCCGGGGTGCCCCTCTTCGATAGCCGTCAGCGGCCGCCCGATCTGGCGAGCGACTTGGCAACGCTCGGTGTGCAACAGTGTCTTCGCGGTCAAAGCGGCATTGCCGAATACACGGACGGCTATGGCCGTTCAGTTCTAGGAGCGTACCAATTCCTGATGCCACACCGGCTGGGGCTCATCGTAGAAATGCAGAGCGAAGAGGCGTTCGCGGCCGTCATTCGACTGCGCGATCTTAACTTGCTCATCAGTGCCCTCGCGGTCTTTCTGGTGGCCGGCGTCGGGTATGGATTGGTGGTGAGCCTTACCCGACCCATCGAGGCCCTTATCGAAGGCGCCAAAGCAGTGGCGAGGGGCGACCTTTCAGGAGAGATTCCCATCGCCTCCACCGACGAGATCGGTTATCTGACCAAGGTCTTCAATCGGATGACCCGCGCGCTCAAGGAAACCCACAGCGACCTGCAACAAAAATCCAGCACCGACGAGCTGACCGGTCTCTTCAATCGCCGATTCCTGGCGAAGGCGTTCGGTATGGAGCTCAGCCGTTCGGAGCGCAGTGGAAAACCCATGTCGGTCCTGATGATCGACATCGACCATTTCAAAGCCTTCAACGATCGCTTCGGCCACCCGGCGGGAGACACGGTTCTGCGCAACACGGGTGCCTTCCTAGTTAAGCATCTGCGTTCCACCGACGTCGCCGCGCGGTACGGTGGTGAGGAGTTCATCGTGCTTCTCCCGTCGACCGGCAAGAAGGAAGCAGGGAAGAAGGCGGAGACGCTAAGAAAGGCGTTCGCCGCGGCGCGTCTGAACAGCGACGGCGAAGCGAAGGTCACCGTGAGCATCGGTGTCGCCTCGATGCCCGACGACGGATTGACCGAGCATGAGCTCGTCGGAGCGGCCGACGCCGCCCTCTACGTCGCCAAGCGAAAGGGTCGCAACCGGGTCGCTATCTTCGAGGTCGCCCAGCCCGCGGTCGGCTAGCGCCGTTTCTCCGCACTTCAACCTAACGAGAGTGTTGTTCGGGCACTGCAGATAAACCGGGCTAGCGAACGACGCTTTCGTGGATCCAGGCACGATCGCCGGTGTCGGTTTCCACCTGAAACCACTCCCCCCAGCGAGCTACCGCGAGCAGCTGCACGCCCGGTCCGACCGATCCCATCCGCGGTTTGTCGGTGCCTGGCGCCTCTCGGAGATTGGCAGCGACAAGGGTCTCCAGGCTGCGCGGAGGCACGATTGGGATCAGCTCCTCCGAGGCATCCAGAGACGAGCTCCGGATCTCGGCGACCATCCTGGCTTGACGGGTGAGATCTCCCGCCAGCTCGGCGAGATACGAGGCACCGCTGAAGTTGCCGTCGGCTAGCGCCGTGTCGGCCCGACTCAAGAACTCGTTGGCTCGCTCGAGTCGCACCGCGACTTCCGGATCGCCGGCCTCGGGGACCGCCTGCATCTGGACGCGAACCTCTGCGATCCGGGAAATCGCCAGGGCGCGGTTTTGGACGCTGCGCAGGCTGGCCTTGGAGCGGAGCACCTCTTCGACCGAGCTCGCCAGCTCGATCTCGAGAGCTGCATACCGCTCCTCGAGCGAGGCCCGCGCGGCGGCTTCGGACTCTAAGCGCTGGCGCAGCTCCCCGTTCTCTTTCCGGGTCTCGGCGAGTTGCCGAGCGAGCTCGTCGTTGGCGTGGGAATCGATCGTCGATTCGACGTCGGCGGCTTCGTCGCTCGCCGCGACCGGCTTGACGCCCGGGTTCTCGGGGGGCGCTGCGACGCGCTTGTCCCGGCCGCAGCCCCCAGTCAAGAGACTCCCCGCCGTCAACAAAGCCAGAGCGGTCATTTTGATCGCCACGACCACGTTCCTTTCCGGGGACGCTATCTGCTTGGAAGTGAGGAGTTTTCGAT
>JBOGJF010000525.1:0-8830 GCA_050747785.1 Vicinamibacteria bacterium | reverse complement strand
ACATTCAAGGTCGTCGCCTCTCCGGGCACGTTCTTCGAGCCTGGCATCACCGTGGCGACGATCGAGATCGTGACCGACGGAGCACTCGGCACCTTCAGCGTCAGGCCGGGAAGGACCCGCAGGTCGGCGACGCTGACGCTCGAGGAGGTCGCGAAGAGCGTGCTGCAGAAGGTGGCCGCCGCGAACGCCGGCGTGAGCCTCGAACCCCGTCGCAGGAGGCGATGATGGAACCGGTCCGCAGAACCGAAGTGCAGCTCTCGATGGCCGAGTACCGCGACGCCCGCGACCGCTGGGTCGACGCGTACGGATCCGAGCGTCTCAAGCTCGCGAAGAAGCTCGGGCTACTCGGCGAGTCGGACAACATCTACCGCGAAGAGCGGCGCAACCTCGAGAAAGAGGGCTGGATGCTCCCGAACGAGATGCCAGTGAACTTCCGAACCGTGGCCATCCACAACCCGTCGATGGAAGCGCTCCGCGCGCTCGAGCACGAGCTCAAGAAGGATCCGGACGTGACACTGACGTACGTGCAGTGGAAGGAGGACATCGCCGCTCCCAACGACTGGAGAGGTCAGAAGATACAGACCGGCCGCGGCATGGAAGCGCTCTCGACGACCTTCATCGGGCTTCCGGTCTACCGCTGGATCAAGGTCAAGTAGGGAGCGCGCGTGGGCACGACATCCATCGAGTGGACGGAGAAGACCTGGAACCCGCTGCGCGGGTGCTCGCCCGTCTCTCCGGGCTGCAAGAACTGCTACGCCGAGCGGATCGCGGCGCGGTTCTCCGGGCCCGGTCAGCCGTTCGAGGGATTCGCGAAGTGGCGGACGAAGTCGGGCGTACAGCGGGACATCGCCCACGAGGACCTCAAGCTCTGGGCGCCGGGCGAGCGCGAGCCGGCATGGACGGGGAAGACGGCGCTCATCCCGTCGAAGCTGACCGAGCCGCTCTCGTGGGCGAGCCCTACGCGCGTCTTCGTCAACTCGATGTCCGATCTCTTCCACGAGGGGTTCACGTTCGCGGAGATCGCGACGGTTTTCGCGATCATGGCGATCGGTCGGCACACGTATCAGGTCCTGACGAAGCGCATCGACCGCGCGCTCGAGTTCTTCGAGTGGATGGAGAAGCGCGACGAACCACTCGGAAAACTCGGCGACCTCTACGGTCTACACGTGTCGCCGATGCGGATGCCCGAGGAGGTCTGGGACGACGATCGCACGAACGCCGACGATGACCTCGAGGCGATCTACGACGCCGAGTGGCCGCTCGACAACGTCTGGATCGGCGCCTCCGTCGAGAACCAGAAGTATGCGGACCTCCGCCTGCCGGTCCTCGAGAAGGTGCCAGCCGCGAAACGCTTCGTGAGCTACGAGCCGGCGCTCGGAAATGTGAGCCTGAAGCGGTGGCTCCATGAAGTCTGCGCCGACTGCGGGCGCGACACCCATGATGATGGTCGATGCCAGGGTAGCCGGATCCATGCCATCGATTGGGTGATCGTAGGAGGTGAATCTGGTCATGGAGCGCGCGCATTCGACATCGGATGGGCCCGCAACGTCGTCGAGGAGTGCAAGGCGGCTCATATCCCTGTCTTCGTCAAACAACTCGGCGCAAGGCCGTACTACGACCTGCCTCTCAGCATGGTCTTCCGAGGCGGCGTAGTTCCGACAACCACACGCATCGACGTCGATCTCAAGAGCAAGAAGGGCGGCGATATCGAGGAGTGGCCGGTAGACCTCCGGATCCGGGAGTTCCCGTCGTGATTGACCATCATGGTGGAGAAAAGATTCGCGGTAACAAGAAGTGTCAGAAGTGCGGGCGTCGGGCGCGGTCGGGTTCGCTGTTTCTGTGTGGCAAATGCCGAAGGGAAGAGGGGAAGGAACGGGGATCCCAGAAGTACCCGCGGCGGCAGCCATGAAGGCGCTCACGCTCATGGAGCCGTGGGGCTACGCGCACGTGCATCTGGGCAAGCGCGTCGAGAACCGCACCTGGCGCATCCCGCGCGAGCGCTACGCGCTCCACAGCGGCAAGAGCGTCGACCACGACGGCACGAGCTACATCGAGTCCTTGGGGCTGCGGATCGACTGGTCGAAGGTCGTGCCGTCGGCGGTGTTCGCAGTCTGCGACATCGTCAAGCTCGTCGAGATCGACGCGGAGAAGAAGATGACGGGCCTGCACCAGGCGCTGCTCTTCGACGTCCTCGAGAACGTCGACCACGGGGGCCGTCTCGACGACATGGGCGCCGTCGAGCCTGGACAGCCGCTGGGGCATCTCTCGATCCCGGAGGATCAGAGGAAGTGGGCGTTCGGGCCGTGGGCGCACCTTTACGACTCGCGGACGTTCCGGATCCTGCCGAACCCGGTCCCGTGCAAGGGCGCGCAGGGGCTCTGGCAGCTCCCGTCGCCCGTGTGGCAGGCGGTCCTCGAGCAGCTCGTGAAGATGCCGCCGGTCGTCCTCAACCGCCACGTCCACGGCAAGCCGCAGGGCGCGGTCTACGTCGGGCGGCCGTCGAAGTGGGGAAACCCGTTCACATGGAGCGAGAAGCTGGTCGGCGTGAACACGGCGTTCAAGGTGGTAGCGAAGGACGAGGTCCTGCCGCGCTTCAAGGCGTGGCTCTCCCTGAAGGCACAGGCTCCGCTCGTCGCCGATGCGAAGCTCGAGCTCCGCGGACGCGATCTCGTCTGCAGCTGCTGGCCGCATCCATGCCACGCCGACACCTGGCTCGAGATCGCGAACGCCACATGAAGGAGACTCGAATGACGCGCGAAGAGATCATGCAGGCGCTGTCCGTGGCGATCGAGTACCTCGTCGCTCGCGAGGGAGCGTCGCAACTCATCCTCGCGTCGCTTCTGCAGCAGGCCGCGAGTCTCGGCATCCGCACCGTGAAGGATGGCACGAACCTCGACGGCTTCCTCGCGCTCTGCGGCGCGGCGTTCGAGGCGGAGCTCAAGAAGTACGAGGCTCTGAAGGGAGGAAGCTGATGGCGCTCTCGAACTGGGACACGCTTGCGGTCGACGAGAAGGGCGAACCGTCGGACGGACGGTTCACGAGCCCGCTCGGCGTCGAGGTCGAGATCTACAAGAACTGGCTCTACGTCCGCGACGAGAAGGCGTGGCGCGACGGAGGCCACTTCGTCGAGCCCACCATCATGTCGATCGACCACGGGCAACTCATCTACTGCGACGTCTCCATCTACGCGGTGCGCGGTCCGAAGAACGGGATCTACCTCGCCGTCTGGACCGGGTATGCGCACGAGCCGAACTGGAAAGCGATGGTGGGGATCGGACTGTACGGCTACGACGATCGCCGTTGGATCGGTGTCCAGGCTGCGGACATCCGGTACCTCGAGGTGCAGCTCAAGGCCGACGCTGTCCCGCAGGAGTTGGGTGCGCTCGACTTCGCGAAGGCGGTCCGCTTCAACCAGGGCGACCGTTACTTCGCGGAGAAGGTTCGTCTCGAGCCGCCCAGCACGCCGCCGGGCGCGTCCGAGGACCCGCTCCTGAACCAACTCATCGACGACATGAAGAAGAAGCCATGAACGCGCTCGATCGCTGGCAGCAACTCGAAGCGCTCGCGAACGGTCGCACCATCGTGGGCATGGACGGCGTCCGCGACCCGGAGGCCCCATGCGAGGTGTTCAGGAACGGCACGCCGTTCGGACGATGCGAGACGGACGGCCACTACCTCTGCGACGAGTGCGTGGAGCGCGCGACCTGCGAAGGCGGGTGCGGCCGCCGCCCATCGCAGTGCGAGTGCGCCGAAGAGGAGCCTACGTCATGACACGCCGTGCCCGAAAAGCAGAGGTCACGCTCTCCGAAGCCGAGCTCCGTTTCATGGTCCGAGTGCTCGACGAGCGCGCTGCGCGTGCTCGGTACAAGTCGGACGAACGCGACGAACATGTGGCGGCCAAGAAGCTCGCGGATCGGCTCTTCGCCGCCATCCCGGCCGATACGGACAAGCGACCGACACACTCGAACCCGTCGAACCGTCGAGGCGGTGTGGGAGACGGACGATGAACCTCGACGCGCTGACTCGCTACTTGCGACGCGCAAACAAGGTGCAGCGTTGCATCGACCTGTTGCGTGCAGAGCGGGATCGTAACCAATCGCTCGCGATGGTCTGTGCCGACGCGTCCCAACTCGCCGTCGACGTCCGCGAGCTCGTCGACGAGGTGCGCCGGCAGACCGATCTGATCAACACGCCCAAGCTCGACGAGTTCCTGGAGGCGGTACGGGTCGAATCCGCGCACCAGCGCGAGCGGTGGGGCGAGGAGCACGACGAGAAGAAGACGCCGGAGGATTGGTACTGGACGCTGGGCTACCTCAGCGGCAAGGCGCTCAGGTCGGAGGGAGAGAAGCGACTGCACCACGTGATCACGTCGGCCGCGCTCCTCTTCAACTGGTTCCGGCACCTGAACCCGAGCGCGTCCACGTCGAACTGGGTCCCGCAGGAGGTGGCGCAGGCGCTCGACTGCATCGATCGGCAAGAGGACGAAGGCGGGATGCACCGGGCGTTGGTCAAGAAGTGGCGAAGCGAGCGAGGAGGCTTGACGTGACCGAGCACAACCTGATCCTGATGACGGACAGCTACAAGGCGTCGCACTTCCTGCAGTACCCGCCCGGCACGAGTCGGCTCTTCGGATACCTCGAGAGCCGCGGAGGCCACTACAAGGAGACCACGTTCTTCGGGCTGCAGTACCTCCTTCGTCGATACCTCGCGCAGCAGGTCACGGAGATCGACGTCCAGGAGGCGGCCGCGTTCTTCCGTGCGCACGGCGAACCGTTCCCCGAGGAGGGCTGGCGGCGCGTGGTCGAGAAGCACGGCGGGTACGTGCCCCTGCGGATCCGCGCGGTCGCTGAAGGATCGGTCGTTCCCGTCCGCAACGTCCTCATGACCGTCGAGTCGACCGATCCGGAGCTCTTCTGGCTGGTCTCCTGGCTCGAGACCGTCCTCATGCGCGTCTGGTATCCGACGACGGTCGCGACCCTCTCGTGGCACATCAAGAAGCGGATCTACGAGTACCTCATCAAGACGTCGGACGATCCAGCTGGTGAGGTCCTCTTCAAGCTGCACGACTTCGGCGCGCGCGGCGTCTCCTCCGCGGAATCCGCCGGCATCGGCGGCGCCGCGCATCTCGTCAACTTCCTCGGTTCGGACACCGTGGAAGGCGCGCTCCTCGCCCACCACTACTACGGAGTCGAGGGCGGAGCCGGCATGCCGGCGTTCTCGATTCCGGCCGCGGAGCACTCGACGATCATCGCCTGGGGGCGCGGGAGGGAGAAGGACGCCTACCGGAACATGCTGACCCAGTTCGCGAAGCCCGGCAGCATCGTCGCGTGCGTCTCCGACAGCTACGACCTCTGGAACGCGATCGAGAACATCTGGGGTGACGATCTCAAGGATGAGGTCGAATCGAGCGGCTGCACGCTCGTGATCCGACCGGACTCGGGTGATCCGCCGGAAGTCTGCCTCAAGGCGATCATGATCCTCGAGCGCAAGGTCGGGTGCCGCAAGAACATGAAGGGCTACAAGGTCCTTCCGAAGAGCTGGCGGCTCATCCAGGGTGACGGGAACGACGACGAGGAGGCCGTCGCGCGCGTTCTCGAGGCGCTGACGAAGAGCGGCTACTCCGCCACGAACATCGCGTTCGGGATGGGCGGCGGCCTCTTGCAGAAGGTCAACCGCGACACGCAGCGGTTCGCGTTCAAGGTGTCGGTTGTCACGATCGACGGCAAGGACATTCCGGTCTCGAAGAACCCGGTGACCGATCCGGGCAAGGCGAGCAAAGCGGGCTTCGTCGACCTCGTGATCCGTGATGGGAAGTACGAGACGGTCACGCGCACCTCGCCGGCCCCCGAACGGGACGACGGGTACTCTCGACTCGAGACCGTATACGAGAACGGGGACATGAAGAAGTCTTCGTGCAGCCTCGACGGCATCCGGCATAGAGCGCGGCAGGCCATGGAACAGGAGCTCGGCCTGTGAACCTCCTCGACCATCCCTCCAAGCCCTGGATCTACTGCGTGACGTCCGGCGCAGGCGCCAGCCTGCAGTGGACACTCTGGGCCACGCCGGGGGCGTCGGAGTACTTCGCCGGCGGCTCGTTCCCGTACGCGACGTACGAGACCGACCGGTTCCTGGGCTACACGCCGGAGAGCTACTGCAGCCCAGATGAAGCCGTCGAGCTCGCCCTCGAGGCGTACTGCCGCGCGTGCGAGAGCCTCCCGGAAGGTCGTACCCCGGTCGGCCTGGCGGTCACGGCGTCCGTAGCTTCGCTGCGCGAGCATCGAGGCGACCACCGAATCCATGTAGCCGTCGCGACTCCGAAAGATGTCCTTCGTTTCACCGAGACCCTGAGGAAAGGAGTAGGTCTGGATGCTCGAAACAACGACGAGCACTACGCCACCGCGACAGCCAGTCTCCTACTCTCCTGCGCAATGGAGGGCAAACCGTTGCACTGGGGTCCGCTCGCCTGTCAACCTCGTCTCACCGACGCGGAGCTCCGTCAACTCTTCTTCGCGCATCCGTACTTCGGATGGAACGGACGGCGCGAGAAGGCGCTCCCGTTCACGAAAGACGTCGTGCTGCTACCGGGAGCGTTCAACCCGATCCATCAGGGCCACCGCGACATGGCCATCGCGGTCTACGGGCGCACGAAGAAGCCCGTCTGCTACATGATCACCGCGGACTCGCCGCACAAGCCAGCGCTCACGGTGCAGGACCTGCTCTCGCGCGCCGCGATGTTTCGGCGAGAGCGGCGCGCGGCCATCGGCGTCCAGGTCCTCTTCACGGAAGGCGACCCGCTCTACATCGACAAGGTACGCCGGTTCCCCGGCATCGGGTTCGCGATCGGAGCGGACGCGGCGCTGCGCATGCTCGATCCCGAGTGGGGACCGCCGATCGAGCCGATGCTGCGGGAGTTTCTCGAGCTCGGCACGACGTTCTACGTCTTCCGTCGCTCGGCGCCCTATCCGCTGCGCGAGGTGAACGCGGCCAGCGTTCTCCTCCGGTGCGACGATCTCGGCGTACCCCGAAAGTACTGGGACCTCTTCAAGCCGATGAACGAGGAGATCACCGACATCAGCTCCACGCAGATCAGAGAGGGCACACGATGAAACTGGACGTGAAGGGTGGAGGACCGAACTGGGTCGCGCTCGTACGGAGGTCCGATCGCCAGATCATGATCGCCTTCGCCGGGAACAACGAGGCGGCGCTCGGGATGGTCGAGATCTTCCTCAAGGCCGCAGGGCGCCGTATTCCGCGCAGCGACCTCATTCTCGTCGAGCTCAACGCGCAGTTCCAAATCGTCGAAGCGACGGACATCTGGGCACGGTTCAAGATCTTCGAGGCGAAGCGCGACGCGGATCGGCGCGCGGAGGAAGCCGACGAGTGGATCCGCAGAGGCAAGTCATGAAGCCGCGACGTCGTCACCTGCTGCGCAGCCTGCAACGGCTCACCGGCCAGATGTCGCGCGAGGAGATGGCGTGGCTCAAGGCGAACCCGGACCTCGTGGCGATGCTGCGCCGGATCCGCGGGAGAGAAGGTGTACGTAAAGGGAAGGTCGGTCCGTCATGAAGCGCCGCCAACGTCTCCGGTGCCCGCCTCTTCGTGCATCCATTCCCCACGCTCTGTCGTGCCAGCAGTGCGCGCAGAGCCAAGATAACGTCCGAGAGCGCGGGCAGCTCCGCACGGAACGTACGGACCGTTCCGAGACACGTGATTTTTCGGCCGAAAAACAACGGATCCGATAGGAGGTCCTGTCGGACAAGGAACATCAGGCGGCAAATAACGAATGATTACCGTAGGTTAGGAGACGCGGAACGGAGGAGCGCCATGAGCGAAGAGAAGGGACTCCAGACGATCGAGGACGCGCCGAAGTCGGCAACGGGCGGCAGGAGGCTCGCCGTCGACCGTCGCGACAAGGTGGACTTCTACGACTACCGGTCGGCCCACGCGGCCGCCGGCGTCGCGCTCGGGATCCCTGGACTCGAGCAGATGCTCGGCACGACAGATCCGATCGACGAGGCCGACGCGTACGTCGCGTGGAGCCCACGCAACGCGTCGACGTGCGCAGAAGGTCCGTGGGAGGACTGGGTCCGGCTGGCGATGAGCATCCTCTACGGACGGCAGACCGCAACGGACAGTTCTCTCTCTGCGGTGACTCCTCCTGATCGACGCGGCTACCGCATCAACAACGTCTTCGTCGAGCTCGGCAACCTGGGCGACGACTGGTGGGTTGGCGGCGGTGCCTACGGGACGTGGGAGGAGTGGGAGCAGCTCGCGCGCCGCATCCTGAGACTGGAACCATGAAAAAGCGAACCATGAAAAAGCCGGGACCGTACGAGACGTGGTCGCACCTGGCATACGAGGTCAAGATCGCCCGCTACAAGGCGTCGCCGGAAAAGCTGACCGATGACGAGCAGGCCCGTCTTCGAGAGGCGGACAGACAGCTACGGGCGGTCGGGGACCTCTTCTTCGCGATGGCAGGCGGCATGGGTGCGTTTCGCAAATCGCACTCGCCCGCCGAGCCGTGGATCTCGATGGCCGACGCGGCCTACCAATGCGCTGGATGGCCACGTCTCTTCTGGCGGATCGATGAGTACGTGCGAAAGGGACGCTGGTGCTGAAGGTCTGGTGCGCCTACTGCGGCGTGCGTGAAGCGATGCCTGGGCTCGTAACTGCCGAGTGCCGTAGATGCTACGACAAAGCCGTCGACGACGATCGACGTCTACGAGACGTGCTGGTCATTGTCGGGTGCGGGCTCCTCGCGTTCGTGGCCCTCGCGATCGGCGTGATGGTCTTGCTCTCGAGGGGATGAACATGCCGAAACTCTACGAGG
>JBOGJF010000524.1:0-4878 GCA_050747785.1 Vicinamibacteria bacterium | reverse complement strand
CTGAAGCTCAGGGCCGATTGTAGCTACAGCGTCGGCTCGACGAGGACCGAGCCGCTAGAACAATCCCAATGCGCGCTGAAGCTGATCCTGAAGTTCGTCAGCCTACTCAAGGAGCTCGGACGGTTCGATGATTCATTAATTGTCGTCAACGGTGATCACGGAGGTCCTTATCGTACCCTAGACGGCAAGCTGGTAACGCTCGCTCGCTCGCGTTCTCTCGATGCGGTGCTGCTGGTCAAGCCCGTGGGAACTCCTGCCGCTGGGGAGCTCCAAGTATCGGACCTCGAGACGAGCCTGCTGCTGATTCCCGGCATCGTCATGAGCTCGGTCGTCGACGCGGAATCCAGCGACGCTCATCCGGAACCCTGGATCCGCCGCCGTGCCATCGTGCCTCGCGTGGAAGAGGAGATGGTCGAATCGGCCAAACTGATACTGGATCGTAACGGCTTCTCTCTCGGAGAAGTGACGAGAGTCCATGACCCTCGCTATGCGGAGGGCACCGTCCTTTCACAAGACCCACCGGCGTTCAGCAGGGGAGAGGCCACCGACCAGGTGTCGGTCGTGGTCTCCCGTGGCCCCTCTCCCGAGGATCCGAACGTCATGCCGAACTTCGTGGGTCGGAACGTCACCGAGGTCGTCGATTGGTTACAGAAACGGCAGCTCCCCACCACCAGCATTCACCATGTGGCTCAATCGATCGCTCCTGAACACATGGTCGTGACCCAATCTCCCCGCGCGGGCGACAGGTTGGACGAGGATGCCGAGGTCGTGTTCTACGTGTCCAGGGGGAACTGAAGCCTAGCCGATAACGCGGCGAAACGCGCCGGCTGCGGAGGAAGGCATGGGAATGAGCGCGCCCTGGATCATTGGACTGCTAGTAGTCCGCGATCGCGGTAGCTCGACGCGAGAGCGGACAAGGGAGATGGGACGAGTCCGAGTGAAGATCAGGCTCATCTCAAGCCGTCCTTGGCGCTGATGTAACCCGACCAATAGCCAAAGAACACTACTCCTACCGACCACCAGCTTCCGGTCATGTAGGCCGCAACCCAAGCAATAATCATTAGGACCATGTATGATTTCACGGTCTCACCTCCAGAGGCTGGAATTATCTCGCCAGCGAAGTTTCACCCAACTCGTTCCGGAACGGGCGTCTGACCAAGCGGAGTTTGGCAACCACCTTGTCGGTGGACGATGCGATTGGAGCTCGCGCCGCTGCATCGATGCGGCTCGGACGCGTTCGCTGATCTCGAGGGCTAATTCGATTCCCGCGGGAAGTCCCGGTATACCTCATTCCACCCGCCCTTCAACCGTCCGCCGTGGAGGCGGCACTCGTGGGGGAACTTGAGGGTGCAGCTCTCCTGGGTGAGAGGTTTTCGCAGCTTGGGATTCATGAGCTCGTGGATGTCGAGCTGCATCTCTCGCCGGGAGTAGGCGGCGACGTCGACGATTCCCGTGTCCATGCGGATGGCGTCCTCGGGGCAGACCTCGACGCAGAATCCGCAGTAGACGCAGACTCCGAGGTCGATGTCGAAGCGGACGGGGTACTTTTCGACGTTGGGGTCGGGATGCTCTCCCGCGACAATGGTGATGCACTTCGCCGGACAGACGGTCTCGCACAGCATGCAGCCAACGCACCGGGGCGTTCCCTCCTCCCGGACGGTGAGCCGGTGGCGGCCCCTGAAGCGCATCGCGAGCGGTCTCAGGATCTCGGGGTACTGGAAAGTGACCGCCGCGGGGACATGCTTGAGGAGGCCCACGCTGTGCGCCGCATGGAGGAAGAGATTCCGGAAGAAATGCGCCGAGGTGATCTTGAGGCCGGCCACGATCTGCGGAACGTAGAGCTTCTCCCAGAACGTCAGCTCCGGCCTCGGCACCACTTTTACGGCCATCAAAATCCTCGCTGAATGAGCCAGAGCGCGACGGCGGTCACCATCACATTCAGGACGGAGATGGGGAACAGCCCGAGCCAGCCGAGCCGCATGAGCTGATCGTAACGGAAGCGCGGGAGCGTCCAGCGGATCTGCATGAAGAGCCAGCAGAAGACCAGCACCTTCAGGGAAAAGCTGAAGACTCCGAGGAGGGCATAGGTCCAAGGGGAGACCGCGAGGGTTGCGCCCCAGGGGAAGTGGAAGCCGTCGGGCATGAGGTAGGGGACCTGCCAGCCTCCGAGGAACAGCGTCGTGGTAAGGCAGGCGACGAGGATCGTCTCCAGGAAGTCGGCGAGAAAGAACATCCCGAACTTCATCCCGCTGTATTCCACGAAATACCCGATGATCTCCGATTCGCCCTCGGGAAGGTCGAAGGGCACTCTCTTTGTCTCCGCGAGCGCCGCCGCGAGAAAAACGAAGAACGCCACCGGCTGAGTCAGGATACCCCAGAAAGGAACCCATCCGCCGGCGAGGTACGTTCCCTGGCCTCGAACGAGCTCCTGAAGGTCCAGTGTGCCGTAGACCATGATGACCCCGATGATGGCGATCCCGAGCGCGATCTCGTAGGAGATCATCTGCGCCGTCGCCCGGAGCCCGCCGATGAGGGCGTAGTTGTTGCGAGAGGAGAACCCCGCGAGGATCACTCCGTAGACCTCGAGCGAGAGCATCGCGAAGATGTAGAGAAGCGCGGCATCGATCTTCGCGACTTGGAGGTTGATCACCCGATCCCCCCAGACCACGTGATCCCCGAAGGGTATTCCCGCGAAGGCCACGAGGGCGAAGAACACCGAGAAGAACGGGGCCAGGGTGTGGAGGACCCGGTCGGCTCCCGCCGGGATGACGTCCTCCTTGGTGAACATCTTGATGGCGTCGGCTATGGGATGGAAAAGCCCCATCAACGTGAAGCCGAAGATGTCGGCGCGGTTCGCCCCGATCCGGTCCTGCATGAGCGCGGACTGCTTCCGTTCGATCCAAGTGTGGAGCCCCGCAAGGTTCAGGACGCCGAAGAAAACGATCACCGCGAGGACGAGCTTGACGATCAGATCTTCCATCATCGCTTCGCGTGCGCCCCTTGAGATCCGATCGTTTCGTAGCTCAATCCGGAGAACGCTTTGACCGGGCCGGCAAGGCCGAGAAAGATCTCCCGGGGATTGCGCCAGGGAAGCTCGTAGTCGAGCCTCCGGGCGACGTCCAGGAGAACGCGCCAGTCTTCCCGCGAGTCGGGAAGAGGCGGAAACGCGGTGCCGATGCGCTGGACCCGGCCTTTCTCGTTCACGAACGTGCCGTCTTTTTCCACGTACACGGCCGTCGGAAGAACCCAGTGCGCGAACGAAGCCGTGGGATTCTCGTTCGTGCCCGAAAACACGAAAAGGCGGAGCTTCTGCGAGAGGTCCCGGACCTTCTTCTCATCCACGAGCTTCGTGAGATCGTGACCGAAGACCCACAAGGCCTCGAGCCGCCCCTCGAGAGCCTCGGCGACGATACTCTCCGCATCTCCGCCCGAGAGGCCGAGCAGGCTAACCCCAGCGGTATTGGGGTTTCTGTCGGCCTTGAGCAGGAAATCGTCGCCCTCGCCGGAAGGCTTCAGAGCGGGCGCCGTGACCCGCGCGTCCAATCGGCTCTGGAAGAGCTCGCGGATCAAGAAGAGCTCTTCCGTCGTGAGCTGAGACGAGGCGATGACGCCGAGCTTTCCGGGCTCCGAAAGAGAGGCGGCGATCGTCGAGAACGCCTCCTCCCACGTGGCCTCCATGCCCTGATGGCGGACTTTCGTAAGCCGTCCGCGGTCGATACAGTGGAAGCCGAAACGCCCGACGTCGCACATCCACCACTGGTTGACATCCGCGTTGTACCGCGGCTTCAGGCGCAGGACGCGCGCGCCCTCGTTGAGATGGGGCCGATCGAGGACGAAGTGGACGTCGATGTTGCATCCCTGGGAGCAGCCGTTGCAGACGGAAGGGGCGCTCGAGAGGTACCAGACCCTGGCCTTGAATCGGAAGTCCCGCTCGGTAAGAGCTCCCACCGGGCAGATGTCGATGACGTTTCCCGAGTAGGGATTGTCGAGCACTAGGCCGGGATAGAGCCCGAGCTCCGCGCGGTCTCCCCGGTTGAAGATGCCAAACTCCCCCGTCTTCGAGATCTCGTCCGTGAACCGCACGCAGCGCGAGCAGAGGATGCAGCGCTCCTGATCCAGCATCACGTGCAACCCAATCGCGACCGCCTTCTTCTTCTTCTTGACCTTCTGCTCGCGGAAGCGCGGATCGTACAGGCCGAAGGACATGTAGAAATTCTGAAGGTCGCACTCGCCCGATTGGTCGCAGACGGGGCAGTCGAGCGGATGGTTCGCGAGGAGGAACTCCAGGACCGCGCGCCGTCCATCTTCCGCCTTCTCGTTCCTGGTGTGGACCACCATGCCGTCGGCCACCGGCATGTTGCAGGCGATCTGGAGCTTCGGGTTCTTCTCGACGTCGACTAAGCAGATGCGGCAGTTGCCGGCGATGGAGAGCCCGGGGTGGTAGCAGTAGCGGGGAACGTAGATCCCGAGCTTCTCCGCGGCCTGGATGACCGTCGAGCCAGCAGGGCTCTCGATTTCCCGGCCGTCGATGGTCAGCTTTGCCATGCCAGCGCCTCGTCGCTCGCCCGGACGCATTTTCCGGTCCTGATGTGCTCCTCGAACTCCGATCGAAATTTTGCGATGTAGGACTGCACGGGCCAGGCCGCCGCGTCGGCGAAGACGCAGATCGTCTTTCCTTCCATGTCGCCGGCAATGGCCAGCAAATCTTCGAGGTCCCGGGGCATTCCCTTCTGGCCCTCCTGGCCCTTCGAGCCGGTGACGCGCCGCATGATGCGGTAAATCCACCCCGTTCCTTCCCGGCACGGAGAGCATTGGCCGCAGGACTCGTGGGCGAAGAACTTGGTCGCGGACTCGAGAGCATCGACCATACAAGTCGTC
>JBOGJF010000523.1:0-4678 GCA_050747785.1 Vicinamibacteria bacterium | reverse complement strand
GGGCCGTCCAGCAGCCTTTGCCCAAACGGTGGAACTCGCCGTTCGGGAGCTCGGCCACGCCGGCCGCGGGCCATGGGAACAACCCCCCCGCGAGGCGGCCGTCGGCGGATACCTGGAACGTGTCCGCGCTCACGAGCAACTTGTCCCAGACGAGCTCGCTCGTTTGCCACCGATCGAGCCGGTGACGCCTCACGCGGCCGAATGCCGCGGGCTCGCTGCTCTCGTCGCTCGCCACGTAGACCCACTCTGTTTTCGTGTCGGGATCGATCCAAGTGTCGAGGGCAAAGCCTGGGCCGAGCTTCTCGAGACCGGTACCATCCCAGTTGACCACGTGCACGGTCCCTTCGCGCGCGTTCGAGAACACGACTCGGTTGCCCAGCGGCGTGATGAGAGGTTTCGTGTAGTTCGAGCGCTCCTCGAGCAGCGGTCGTTCGCCGAGGCCATCGCGGCTGTCGTAGCCCATGAGCTGGAGTCGCCGCCGCTGCCCCCCGATGTCGGTCCCGTCGCCGAGATCCTGAATCCAGACCACGCGCGTGTGGGCGCTGGTCAGGCGCTGAACCGGATCAGGGGTGGACGGTGCTTCCACGCGCGCGGTGGCTGTTCGGGCGTCGCTCTCGGGGCGAGCGGCTTCGGCCGCGTCGTTGTTTCCGCCACCCAACGAGGACCCGGCGGGGCCGCACCCAACAAATAGGTAGACCCAGAAAACAGAAAGCCGCAACACGCGCCATTGTAGCACTCTGCCGAGGGATGTCTGGATGGCCAGGTGGATCGGGGGGGCGTGGACGGATAAGCTGATGCTGATTGGAGGCATCATAAAGAAGCGTAAACTAGGTGCACTCGGTCCCGAAGTGTCGGCCATCGGCCTGGGCTGCATGGGGATGTCCGAATTCTACGGTACCGTCTCCGAAGCCGATTCCCTTCGTGTCATCGATCGTGCCCTGGAGCTCGGGATCGACTTCTTCGACACATCCGACGTCTATGGCCCATTCACCAACGAGAAGCTCGTGGGTCGGGCCCTAGCGCACAGGCGCCCTCGAGCCTTCATTGCCACGAAGTTTGGCATTCTGCGTGACGAGAATGGGGGCTGGCGTGGCCAAAGTAGCAAGCCCGAGTACGTGAGGTCCGCATGCGAGGCCAGCTTGCGCCGCCTCGGTATCGACACGATCGACCTCTACTATCAGCATCGCGTCGATCCCGAGACGCCCATCGAAGACACGGTGGGCGCGATGGCGGAGCTGGTCCAAGAAGGAAAAGTTCGCTACTTGGGCTTGTCGGAGGCCGCTCCCCAGACCATCCGGCGGGCACATGCCGTGCATCCCATCACCGGGCTTCAAACCGAGTATTCGCTCTGGACGCGCGATCCGGAGGATGAGCTCCTCGCGCTCTGCGACGAGCTGGGGATCGCGTTCGTGGCTTACAGCCCGCTCGGTCGTGGATTTCTGTCGGGAACGATACGGAGCCTCGACGATCTGGCCGAAGACGACTACCGACGAGGGTCGCCCCGTTTCCAGGGCGGCAACCTCAAGAAGAATCTAAAGCTGGTCAATAAGATCGAGGAGTTGGCGAAGCGCCGGGGCCGCACAGCAGCGCAGCTCGCCATTGCCTGGGTCTTGGCGCAGGGCGAGCACATCGTTCCCATCCCGGGGACCACGAAAATCAATCGGCTGGAAGAGGATGCTGCCGCGGTCGACATCGAGCTAACGCCGGAGGAATTGGCGACTATCGAGGAGATTGCGCCCAAAGGCGTAGCGGCTGGAGATCGCTACCACGAACGGGGGATGCGCACGGTGAACCGCTAGCCCGCGTAGGTTTGTTCACCCAGACGCCGGAGCTCTCAATCCCTAGACCTGGGTGGCTCGAAGACGATATAACTGTTCCCAGCCGGCCGGGTCCTATGCTTCCGGCTGCGGCTTTCGCGTGCGGCCGACCCGACCATGGGTTCACTGACCTCACTAGACTGGTTTTTCATCGGGCTGTATTTCCTTCTCACCTTCGGCGCCGCTTTCTGGGCGACCTCGCCGGAGCGATCGACGCGCCAGACCTCGGCAGGCTATTTCCTTGCCGGCCGTAACATGGGCTGGTTCGTCATCGGCGCCTCTATTTTTGCTTCCAACATTGGGTCGGAGCATCTCGTCGGGCTGGCAGGGACGGGCGCCGCGAGCGGCGTGGCGGTGGGGCACTTCGAGATTCTCGCGGCACCGATACTCCTGCTGCTCGGGTGGGTGTTCGTCCCGTTCTACCTGAGGAGCGGTGTCGTTACCATGCCGGAGTTCCTCGAACGCCGGTACTCTGCCAGCGCTCGCTGGTACTTGGCTATCATCTCCATCGTCGGCTATGTCCTCACCAAGATATCGGTGACGATTGCGGCGGGTGGGATCGTGTTCGAGTCCCTGATGGGCATCGACTTCTGGACGGGCGCCTTGGTGGTCGTTATCGCGACGGGGATTTACACCGTGTTGGGCGGCCTGCGCGCGGTGCTCTATACCGACTTGCTGCAGATGTTCGTTCTCATCGGGGGAGCGATGACGGTGACGATTGTCGGGCTCGCGGAGCTCGGGGGATGGGCGGTACTGTACGAGACCGCGGGAAGCAGTTTCTTCAACATGTGGAAACCGGTGTCGGATCCTAACTTCCCCTGGACCGGCATCCTTCTGGGAGCTCCGATTCTCGGCGTTTGGTATTGGTGCACGGACCAGTTCATTGTGCAGAGAGTTCTTTCGGCTCACGATGAGCGGCAAGCCCGACGCGGAACGATCTTCGCCGGTTTCCTGAAACTACTACCACTTTTCATCTTCGTCATTCCGGGAGTCATTGCGCATGCCCTGGCGCAAACCGGCAGGTTGGAATTGACGGAGCCCGATCGGGCTCTACCCACGCTCGTGGGGGCACTGTTGCCCACCGGGCTTCGAGGTTTGGCCGTCGCCGGTCTGCTCGCAGCGCTAATGAGCTCTCTCTCCTCCGTATTCAATTCCTGCGCCACCCTCATCACCTGGGATGTCTACAAGAAACTTCACCCTCAAGCCTCGGAGAAGCAACTCGTATGGGTCGGCCAGAGCTCGACGGCAGTGCTCGTTGGGCTGGGTCTGCTCTGGATTCCGATGATGAAGTACATTTCTGGCCAGCTTTACCAGTATCTGCAGAGCGTCCAGGCGTACATCGCGCCGCCGATTGCGGCAGTTTTCTTGATCGGCATCATTTCAAAACGCGTGAATGCTCGAGGCGCCATCGCTTCTCTGGCGACGGGATTCGCACTTGGAATGGGCCGACTCGTCGCGGAGCTCAACAAGGATGCCTTAGGCGGCTGGCTCTACGCCTATGCGGACATGAATTTTCTCCACTTCGCCGTGTTTCTCTTCGTCGCCTGCTCCGCGATCCTGGTGCTGGCCAGCCTCAGTCGGCCGTCCGCATCCGACAGACAATTGGCCGGCCTGACATTCGCCACCGCAGAGGCACCGGATGCAACGCGTCGCGAAGCAGAAGTTTCCGGAGAAAAACGCACCGACTGGGCCCTTAGCCTATTTCTCGTGGCTCTCGTTGGAATGATCTGGTTTTATTTCACTGGCTGATCCCCGGTCTCAATCTGGGCACGCCCGTTTTTGGTCGGGCCGGGACCGATGGGTATGGTGTAGGGAAAAGTGGGACGAACGGGCCTTTCGTTGTCGGACGGACCTACTGCTGACCCTTCCGGCTCGCCACGTAGTCCTTGACGACGGCTTCGAGCGCCGGACTATCGAGCCCGCGGGCTAGCGCCTCGTCGAGGCTTTGCTCTTCGGGAGCCTTGTCGAAGAGCGCGCGGTAGATGTACCACATGCCTCCGACGCGGCTCGCGGCGCCGCAGTGGATGAGAAGCGGCTTGTTCTCGGGATCCTGGACGACTCGAGAGAACGCGGCCACCTTGTCGTCGGTGATCGTCGAGCTCGTGATGGGAATATTGACGAAGGTCAGGCCCTCGGCCTCCGCCGCCTTCTTCTCGTCGAAGTCGATTTCGTCCGGGCTCCTGAGGCTCAAGATCGTTTGGAATCCCGCTTCCTTCAGCTTCGCGAAGACCTCTTCGGGCGGCTGGCCGGCAAAGGCGATCTCCTCGTCGGGCCGGGTGTAGTTGGGAATCTCCTTCGCTACTGGGTCTTGTGCCGTCGACGCCTGCGGAAAGGCAACGGGCGTCGTTAGGGTTGCCACGACCACTGAGCAAGCGACGGTCAGAATCGTCCGCCTCATGAGGTCCTCTAGTCTGCCTTAGTGCCGCGGGGCCCCACCCCCGCGGCCTGCGCTGTCTTCGGCGCATTCGCGCCGGGCTCGCTCCGCTCGCGCAGGCTGACTCGTCTTTCAGCAGCCTGCTAGTTTTCGGCGAGCCTCTTTCTGGCCGTGTCGACGTTACGATGAAACACGAAGAGAGCATCCACGTTGCCGCTCTTCTCTTCGAAATTGTAGTTCCTGCCCCCGCGAATCTTGAGCTTGAGATTGTTGTCCGTGTAGTCGATCTCGAAAGACTCGAGCGCGTCGAAAGGAGTGACGAACGCGTCCTTGTGGTCCGTTTGGTACTGGATACCGTCCTGATTGGCGACCAGTTGGCCCTCGCACGATCCGAGCCCGTGCTTGTGCACGACGTCCACCGACTCCCGAAGCCGCACTTCCTTGAAGCGGACGAAGAGATCGCGTGCTTCCTTGCCGAGCTCTACGG
>JBOGJF010000522.1:0-10274 GCA_050747785.1 Vicinamibacteria bacterium | reverse complement strand
ATCGCATCCTGAGGAGCCTTTCCGAGCTTGCCAAGGCGCTCATCACGGCACAACCTGAGGAAGTCGAGGGCCGGATCATGGACGCGGTCTTCGAGCACATCCCCGTGGATCGAGGGTTCCTCATGCTCTACGACGAGGACGGCAATCTGAAACCGAGGGTGGTCAAGTACCGGCACGGCGGTGAAGAGGGGAAAATCACGATCAGCAAGACGATCGCGGATAGAGTGGTGAAGGATCGGGTCGCGATTCTTACTTCCGACGCCCAGGTGGACCCTCGCTTCGCTTCCGGTGACAGCATCCGCTTCCACGGGATACGCTCGGCCATGTGCGCGCCTCTTTGGAAGGGAGACAAGGTCATCGGCATCATTCATATCGATTCTCCCATGGCATCGAACACGTTTGGGGAAGCTGATTTGGAGTTGTTGTCGGCGCTGGGGAACTACGCCGCGGTCGCGATCGAGCAGGCGAGCCTGAACCGGAAGGTTCAAGAGGAGAAGGTTCGGAGAGAGCGTTTCGAGAAATACTTTTCGCCCGCGGTGGCCGAGCGCATCATGTCGGAGGGCGAGAAAGACGTACAGGAGCTCGAAGTCTCGGTCATCTTCGCCGACATCGTCGGTTTCACCCAGATGGCCGAGAAGATGGAGCCTCAGCTCGTGAGTCAACTTCTCAACGAGTACTTTTCTCGCATGGCAGACGTGGTGCTGGAATACGATGGAACGCTCGACAAATTCATCGGCGACTGCATCATGGCGGTATTCGGCGCGCCGTATCCTCAGGCAGACCATGCCGAGCGAGCGGTGCGAGTCGCCCTCGAGATGCGCCGACGCCTGAACGAGCTGAACAAGGAGCTGGGCAAGGAGCCCCCGATTCAGATGAGGATGGGGATCAACAGCGGGAAGGTCGTTGCCGGCCCCATCGGATCGCACAAACGCAAGGAGATTACCGTGTTGGGCGACACGGTCAACATCGCATCGCGCATCGAATCCACGGTCGCCGAAGCCGGTCAGATCGTAGTCGGAGCGAGGACGCGCGAGTTGGTCGCGGACTCGTTCGAGGTCAAGGACCTGGGCACGGTTTCGCTGAAAGGAAAGAAGAAAGCGGTCGGCGTCTTCGAAGTGCTTGCAGAGAGGGTAGGCGAGACCAGGATCTCGTAGGTCGAGGTGCTAAGTGCCAACGGCGGATAGTAGTTCCAGACGGTTGGTGAGGCGAGGAAAGATCCTCTACGCGCTCGTCATCGTCATGATGCTCGCCGCCCTCGTTCCGCTCATCGTGACCAGCGCGATCCTGATCCGGCAAAACCGAAACGCGCTGGCCTTGTCGGAGGAGCTGGTTCAGCTCGACCAGACACGATCCGTGGCCAAGCAAGCGAGGCTCTACTTGCAGGCCATGCACGACCACGTAGCCGGCATTGCCCAGACCTTCGGAATCGGTGAGAGCCCGGGGGCGGTCTCGGAGCGCATCGCCCGCGCGACGGACAGCGAAGATCTGATCTATTACATCCAGGACGGAAGCCATCTTCTCTCCATTACCGTGCAAGACACCCGCGAGCGGGGCGGCGGCTACGCACTCTTCGATTTCCGGGAAGAACAAGTGGAGGCTTACTACGAACAGTCCCTGGAAGCCGGCCTCGCCGGCTTGCACTACGTGTCGGCTCCCTACGTTTCGGAAACGATGCTGGACACGGTGCTCGTGATTTCGGCTCCCATCGTCTCATCGGGTCAGGTGGCGGGCGTGGTGTCTGCGGTCGTCAGCCTTCAGCCCATCCAGGAGATGGTGGAGGGGATGGCGAAGGAAGGGCGCGAGGTCTACGTCGTCGACGTCATGGACGTAGTTGACGAGGCGGGCATCGTCAGTAAGACCGGGCGGCTGGTGTTCCATTCCAATCGAGAGACGCTCTTCACCAACCCTAGTCTGATGGGGAACCAGATGGTCGAGGCGTTCAAGGAGTCTTCCGGCTACGAGTCGAGGCTCGTCAACTTCCAGCTGGCCGGCAGATCGGGAAGCTCGCCCATGGTGGGCACCTACACTCCCATCGGCGACCGAAGCTCCAAGGTCGAGTTCCTACGGGATTTGGATTGGGGGGCCATCGTCCAGGCGAAGGAGGAAGCCGTCTACTACTCGGTCCGGGAGGTCCTGTGGGTCAGCGTGTGGTGGGCGCTCAGCTCGGGTCTTTTCGCCGCGGTGCTCGCGGTGGTCTTTGCGGGACGGATCTCGCAACCGATCGCCCGGCTGGCGGAAGGGGCGCGGCGACTGGCAGCGGGCGACTTCTCCCGCGATATCGAGGTGTCTTCACGAAATGAGATCGGGGAGCTGGCCGACACGTTCAATCTCATGAAGGCGGAGATCAAAGGCTACATCCAACGGCTTCAGAAGGCCGCGGAAGAGAACAAGCAGATGTTCATGGGAGCGGTCAGCTCCTTGGCAGCGGCCATCGATGCCAAGGATCCCTATACGCGCGGCCATTCGGAGCGTGTCTCCAATTTTGCCGAGAAGATCGCGGCCGAACTGGGATTGCCCGAACGTGACGTGGAAGTCGTTCGGATTTCCGCGTTGATGCATGACGTGGGTAAGATTGGCATCGAAGACAAAATCTTGGGCAAAGAGGGACCCTTGACGGATGACGAATACGAGATCATGAAGACTCATCCTGTCAAGGGAGCGGTGATCATGGAGCAAGTGCCGCAGCTGAAGGAAATGATTCCTGGGATGAAGTACCATCATGAGAACGTGAACGGCACCGGCTACCCGGAAGGGCTACGCGGGGACCAGATCCCGTTGACCGCCAAGATCGTGAGCGTGGCCGATTGCTTCGATGCCATGACGACCAATCGCCCCTACCAGAAGGCAATGGACATCGGCTATGTCTTGGAGCGCATGAGGAGCTTCGTGGGAAAGAAGTTCGATCGAGAGGTCGTCGAAGCTCTGATCAAGGCCTATGAAGAGGGATTGATTCGACCCAATATGCCGACCCGGCAGGCCGTGTCTCCTGCCGGCTCGGAAGAGAAGACGCCAGCGGTGGTCGCTAGTGGGCATCGTCGCTGAGTACACTCTCGGAAGCGAGGAAGGAGTTTCATGATCGTCCCGACCCGATACCAAGTTTTGCTCGCTCTCGCCGCGCTCCTGATGACGGGCGCGTCTCAGGACGACGAGGTGATCAACCGGGCTCTCACCATGTTCAATCGCGCGAAGCAGCTGCACAGCGAAGGCCGATTGGACGAGGCGATCGCCGAGTACAAGGAGGCGTCGAAGCTCGACTCGGAGAACCCATGGATCTTCAACGCTCTGGGCCTTGCCCAGACCGAGGCGCGGGACTTCAAAGAGGCGGAGAAGGCCTTCCGGCAGGCGCTCAAGCTCAACGCCGAGCTCACCGACGTCCACAACAACCTGGGCGTCCTCTACTCGGAGATGGGTCAGAAGGAGAAGGCCTTCGAGGAGTTCACGACCGTCGTGCGAAACCCATCCTATCCCACGCCGGAAAAGGCTTTGTTCAATATGGGTGCCCTCTACTTTCGGGAGCAGAACCACGAGCTGGCCCAGATGTACTACCGTCGCGCGGTGGAGAAGAGCCCCAAGTTTGCGATGGGTTACCGCGGGTTGGGGGAGGTTCACCTGGCTCTCGACGAGCCCGAGATGGCTTTCGACAATTTCGAAAAGGCGCTTGAGCTGTCACCCAACGACCTCCCGAGTCTCTACGAGATGGCTCGCCTCTACGATCAAAAGGGTGACACGGAAAAAGCACTCGAGTTCTATCGACGGGTGGTCGAGGTCGATCGATTTTCGGCATTGGGCAAGATCAGCCTCGAGCGACTGGAAACGCTGAAGCCTGGGACTTAGTACGCCATCACTCTGCGTTTGCGACCCCCGTCTTCGCATAAGCAGCGGGATCGCGTCCGATTCTTGCTCCTCTCGCCAGGCCCCACTCTTGGCCCGCCTTTGGAGGTAAGCCCGCTTGTCCGTGTTTCAGCGCCTCAAGGAGGGTCTCGCCCGCACTCGGGGTAGGCTTTCGAACGTCTTGAGTGTCGCCTCCACCGGGGAGGAGCCCGATTGGGAACAGCTCGAAGAAGCACTCCTCGGCGCCGATGTCGGCGTGGCGGCCATGACGGAGCTCGTCGAGACCGTCCGGAGCCAGCGCCACCACGGTGATGTCCGCGAGACGTTGAGCCGGGCCATCCTGGATCTTCTCGTCGAGACCGAGAGGAAAGTCTTGGCGACCTCTACGATCTCTCCCCGTGTCGTCCTGGTCGTGGGTGTGAATGGAGTCGGCAAGACGACCACCGTGGCCCGGCTCTCCCGCCGAGCGAGCCTTGCCGGTCGCAAGCCGCTCATGGTCGCGGCCGACACATTTCGTGCCGCGGCGACGGAACAGCTCGAGAAGTGGGCGGTTCGCCTCGGGGTCGATTTGGTGCGCGGGCGGGAGGGAGAAGATCCCGCCTCGGTCGTGCACGAGGGGCTTCAAGCGGCCATTGCGCGTGGCGCCGACGACGTCATCGTCGATACCGCGGGCCGCCTGCACACCAATCAGCCACTCATGGATGAGCTGATGAAGGTGAAACGGATCGCGGGTCGCGTGGTTTCCGGCGCACCTCACGAAACGTTGTTGGTGGTGGACGCGACGGTAGGTAGCAATGGTCTCGCCCAAGCGCGGCGTTTCAGCGAGGTCTTGGGAGTGGACGGGATCGCCCTGACGAAGTTGGATGGCACTGCCAAGGGGGGTATCGTGGTTGCGGTCGCGCGAGAGCTGGGTCTTCCGGTTCGCTTCGCCGGAGTGGGTGAAGGTGAGGACGATCTGGTGCCGTTTGCGGCAGAGGAATTCGTACGGGCGTTGGTGGGAGTGAATGGCGGAGATTGAGCGGAGACTGATGCGGAGGGTGCTCGCGCTGGCCGTGATGGGGCGGGGGTCAACGAGCCCCAACCCACTGGTCGGCGCCGTCGTCGCGAAGGGGAGCCGCATCGTGGGACAGGGTTTTCACCGCAAAGCGGGCGAGCCGCACGCGGAGATCATCGCACTCCGGGAAGCAGGTCGCGCCGCTCGAGGCGCGACACTCTACACGAACCTCGAGCCGTGCTGTCACACCGGACGCACGCCGCCATGCGTCGAGGAAATCCTGTCGGCAGGCGTCGTACGGGTCGTCTCATCGATCCGCGATCCGGATCCCCGCGTGAACGGCGGCGGTTTCCGAGCCCTCAGACGAAGGGGCGTGGTGGTCGAGGTTGGACTCATGAAGGGCGAGGCCTCCTACCTCAACCGAGCCTTCACGAAGTTCGTCAAGGAAGGGTTTCCGTTCGTGACGCTGAAGGGGGCGGCGAGCCTCGACGGTCGTATCGCGACCCGGAGCGGTGAATCCAAGTGGATCACGTCGACCGAGGCGCGGGAGCATGCACGGCTGCTCCGGAGGGAGCACGATGCGGTGCTGGTTGGGATCGGGACGGTCCTGGCCGACGATCCTCGGCTCACCGCACGCCCGGCCTCTCGTCATCGCTCGCCCCTTTGCCGAGTCGTCCTGGACGGGCATTTGCGTCTACCGCCGAGGGCGAGGCTCTTGTCCACGCTCGACGAGGGTCCGATCGTCGTCTTCGCTGGGCCTCACGCGGCACCCTCGCGGGCTCGTCGGCTGGAACGGCGCGGTGTGACGGTCGAGCGGCTGGCGATGCGTGAGGGGCGCCTCGATCTGCGCGGATTGCTCCGACACCTGGCGCAGAAGGATGTCACGAGGCTATTGGTCGAAGGCGGAGGAGAAGTTCACAGTTCCTTCCTCGAGGAGGGCCTGGCCGATCGGTTGGTGCTCTATTTGGCCCCTCGGATCATCGGCGGCCGGGATGCGCGCGCCCTGGTGGGAGGAAGGGGGCCGGAGCGCCTGAGCGACGCGGTCAGGTTGTCACGGCCGATCGCCTATCGAGTGGGTGCCGATCTGGTCGTCGAAGGGGACCTGAGGTAGTCACGGAAGGAGGCGAGGACTTGTTCACCGGAATCATCGAGGATATCGGGCGCGTCATAGGCTCGGAGGATCGCGCCGGCCAGAGGACCCTGTCCTTGGAGGCGGGGGTCGTTGCCGACGAGCTCCACGTCGGGTCGAGCGTGGCGGTGTCGGGTGTCTGCCTCACCGCGACGGAGTGCAAGGGCAAACGGTTCAGCGTCGACGTGTCGACGGAGACGCTCGAACGGACGACCCTGGGGCAGTTACTGCGAGACGGCCGAGTGAATTTGGAGTTGCCGGTTCGGCCGCAGGGGAGGTTGGATGGACACTTCGTGCTGGGTCATGTCGATGGGCGAGGCCGCGTCCTCTCCGTACGCCAGCACGGGTCGGATCGCGTGCTGCGAATCGAGCACGACCGCGAAGCGGACGGCCTCATCGTCGAAAAGGGGTCCATCGCCGTCGACGGCGTGAGCCTCACCGTGACCGCGTGCGGGAACGCTTGGTTCGAGCTCATGCTCATTCCCCATACGATTCGCGCGACCACGCTCGGCGAGTTGGCCGAGGGCGACGCCGTCAATCTGGAATACGATATACTGGGCAAGTACTTGATCCGACTAAGCGAGATAGGGCGAATACCATGGCAAAGAAGCTA
This sequence comes from Vicinamibacteria bacterium, assembly GCA_050747785.1. Lineage (GTDB taxonomy): Bacteria > Acidobacteriota > Vicinamibacteria > Marinacidobacterales > DATDRI01 > CBDANW01. The sequence goes on along the minus strand of JBOGJF010000522.1, from coordinate 3,707 downwards.
GACTCCGAAACCAACTCGGCTTTCTCGACCATCGAGGCCGCGCTCGAAGATATACGGGCTGGCCGGATGGTGATCGTCGTCGACGACGAGAACCGGGAGAACGAGGGAGATCTCACCATCGCCGCCGAGAAGATCACTCCCGAAGCGGTCAATTTCATGGCCCGACATGGTCGCGGTCTCATATGCATGCCCATGACCGAGCAGCGCCTGGACGAGCTTCAAGTCCCGCTGATGGTGAGCGACAACTCGTCCGTACACGGGACCGCCTTTTGCGTTTCCATCGAAGCCAAGCAGGGGGTCAGTACCGGCATCTCCGCCGGTGATCGAGCGCGCACTGTTCTCGCGGCGATCGATCCGCGCACGCGTCCGTACGATCTGGCCCGGCCCGGACACATGTTCCCACTGAGGGCTCGTCCAGGAGGCGTTTTGGCTCGGGCGGGTCAGACCGAGGCCGCCGTCGATCTGGCGCGGATTGCCGGGCTCTACCCGGCCGGGGTGATCTGCGAAGTCATGAACGACGACGGAAGCATGGCCCGGGTGCAGGATTTGGTTGGCTTTGCGGCAACGCACGGCCTCAGGATCATCACCGTTGCCGATCTCATCCGCTATCGGCTCAGAACCGAGCGTCTGGTCAAGAAAGTGGCCGAGGCGAACCTTCCGACCCCCTTCGGCGTCTTCCGGATGATGGCCTACGAGTCCCTGACCGACAAGACCACTCATCTCGCCTTGGTTCTCGGAGAGATCCAGCCGGAGGACACCGTTCTCGTGCGCGTGCACTCCCAATGCATCACCGGTGAGGTCTTTCATTCGCAACGATGTGATTGCGGTCCTCAGCTCGACTCCGCCCTGCAGCGGATCGGTGCGGAAGGCAAGGGCGTTCTCTTGTATCTCCACCAAGAAGGACGCAGCATCGGCCTCGTGAACAAGATCAAGGCCTACGCGCTTCAAGACGAGGGCATGGACACGGTGACCGCCAACGAGAGCCTCGGCTTCAAGCCCGATCAACGTGAGTACGGCATCGGCGCTCAAATCTTGCTCGAGATCGGCGTTCGGGACATTCGCTTGTTGACCAACAATCCGCGGAAGTTCATTGCGCTCGAAGCGTACGGCCTCACGATCGTGGAGCGCGTTGCGATCGAGGTTCCCGCCACCGAAAGCTCCGCCAGCTACTTGAGGACCAAGAAGGAGAAGCTCGGCCACCTGCTGGAAAAAATATAGTACGCCTTCGGTCTCGCGACCACCCCCGCGAGGGAACTTTCAGGGTTCCAGCGGAGGTCCCGACCTGGCCGCCGGTTACGCCGGAAGTGTCACCTCCTCAGTCGTTTCCGGGCACGAGGGGCTATCCGATTGCCCTTGACTTTAGGGGTCCGGTTCTCTAACATTAATAGATGCACCACTTAAGGGGGGGTAGTCCGCCCTGGTTGAGGCGGCTCGCGACGCCGTACCATGTTTGAGCAGATCTCTTCGAAGCTTCAAGGAGTTATCAAGACACTCCGCGGAGAAGGCCGTCTCACCGAGGCGCACGTCGATCGGGCGCTCAGAGAGTTGAGGATGGCGCTCCTCGAAGCCGATGTGCACTTCGGCGTGGTCCGCAACTTCGTTGCGCGCGTGCGGGAACAGGCGGTCGGCCAGGAAGTTCTGGCATCGCTCTCCGCGCCGCAGCAAGTCCTTCGCGTCATGCGCGACGAGATGATTCATTTGCTCGGCGACGAGCCGAGCCCCATCGAGCTCGAAGGCCGATGGCCGGCGGTCATCCTGATGACTGGGCTCTCCGGCTCCGGAAAAACGACGACCAGCGCGAAGCTGGGCAAGTGGCTCGCCGCTCGCGCGAAACACCCCGCGTTGGTATCGGCCGACGTGCGACGCCCCGCGGCGATCGAGCAGCTAAAGATCTTGGCGGACCAGGCGGGCTTGAAATGCATCGAGCCACGAGGTCCAGGGAGCACCGATGCGGTGGCGCGGACGCGCTCCGCGAAGGCCAGCGCGGCCGATGGAGGATTCGACGTCCTCATCGTCGATACGGCGGGGCGTTTGCACGTCGATGCCGAGCTGATGGATGAGTTGAGGGAGCTCGTCGCGCATACGGATCCCGTTGAGGTTCTCTTCGTGGCCGACGCGATGACCGGACAGGACGCGGTGCGGAGCGCGGAGGCGTTTGCCGCGGCGGTTCCCGTGACCGGTCACGTGCTGACCAAGCTCGATGGCGACGCCCGCGGTGGCGCGGCCCTGTCGCTTGCGGCCACGACCGAACGCCCCATCAAGTTCGTGGGGATCGGTGAAAAGCTGGACGCCTTCGAGCCCTTCCAGCCGGATCGTATGGCGTCGCGCATCCTAGGGATGGGTGACGTACTGACCTTGATCGAGCGCGCGGAGCAGGTGGCCGAGCAAGGAGATACAGAAGAGCTGGCGCGAAAACTTCGGCCTGAAGAGCTGACACTCGAGGACTTTCGCGGGCAACTCCGGCAGCTTCGTCGCATGGGATCGCTCAGCGAGCTGATGAGCCTCATGCCCAACTTCGGCGGCCGACGCCCCAACGCTCCTTCCGAGCTGGATGAAGCGGAGCTCGGGCGGTTCGACGCGATCTTGAGCTCTATGACGCTCGAGGAAAGGTTGAACGTGTCGGTTATCAACGGGAGCCGGCGACGGCGGATCGCTCGGGGGAGCGGCTGCGCGGTCTCTGACGTGAACCGTTTGCTTCGTCGGTTCGCCGAGGCGCGCCGGATGCTCAAGTCGCTCAAGTCCTTCAAGTCGATGACTGGATCGAAGGGCCGGCTCGAAAAGATGATGTCTCGTATGAGGTAGCACGGACCTTGAATAAAAGGGGGTGAGAAGCTAGGAAATGTTGACCATTCGTTTAGCACGTTCAGGCAGCAAGAAGCGGCCACAGTATCGAATCGTCGTATCGGACCGAGCGAAAGGCCGCGGGGGCAACATTGTGGAGAACCTTGGCACTTATGAACCCAAGGGGAAAGAGGCGTCGGCCAATTTCGACCGGGAAAGGGCTCGATACTGGATTTCCAAGGGAGCCCATGCCACGGACACCATTCGCAGTCTTTTGAAGCAAGCGCCCTCGTAGAGCCGAGCTCTGATGGAAGTGGACGGATGCAGATGCGGCCAGATGTGGGAGGGAGCGAGATGAAGGAACTACTGGAGCTCATAGCGAAAGCGCTCGTTGATAACCCCGATGCAGTCTCGGTCTCAGAAGTAGGCGGTGAGCAGACGACCATTCTTGAGCTTCGCGTGGCTCAAGAGGACCTGGGCAAGGTCATTGGTAAACAAGGGCGAACGGCGCGCGCCATTCGCACGATCTTGTCCGCGGCCGGCATGAAGCTTCGCAAACGGTTTCATCTGGAAATCATTGAATAGCATGGACGTCGTGCCGAGCTGGCAGGAGATGGTTGCGATTGGTCGGGTGGCACGCACTCAGGGGAGGAAGGGTGAGGTGGCCGTCAACCCACTCACCGACTTTCCCGAGCGCTTTCGAAAGCTGGCCCGTGTCTTTGCCGATGACGGTCAAGGACGCGTCGTGACGTTACCCGTGGAGTGGGTGCGCGAGCAGGGTGGGCGGCCGATCGTCAAGTTCACCGGGGTTTCCGGAATCGAGGACGCGGAGAAGCTTTCCGGGCGCGAGCTTCGGATTCCGGAATCGGAGCTGGAGCCGTTGCCGGAAGGGAGTCATTACCATTTTCGTGTTCGCGGTTGCGCGG
>JBOGJF010000521.1:0-4953 GCA_050747785.1 Vicinamibacteria bacterium | reverse complement strand
CCAAAATGGAGATCCGCTCCTTGGCCGCCATGACCCGGAGAAGATTGGCCGTGGTCTCGGTCCACTTCGACCGCCCCGCCAGGTCATCGACGACGGCGACCCGCCGAGCGGAGACGACCGCGGGGCTCCCGAGCGTCTGTCTCAGATCGGCGTGGGACTCGAGGAGGGCTACGACTTCCGCGAGCTCCCGTTCGATGCGCTCCGGATCTTCCTTCTTTTCGATGACGACTTGCAGCAGGGCCCGGGCATAGCGGTTGGCGATGACCCGTGCCTCCCCGGACGCTCTCATCGCTTCGCCTCGCCCAGTTTCTCCAACCCCTTCTCGAAGAGCGCCAGCCGATCGGCCTCCCCGATCTCCTCGCCTAACCTCTTTCGCGCCATCTCGATGGAGAGCTCCGCCGCCCGGGTCGTGATCCGGCGCCGGGCCAGCTCGAGCTCGGCTTCGATTTCCTTCTTGGCGCGCTCGGCGAGACGCGCCGCCTCGTTCTCCGCAGCCTGCAGAATGCGCCGACGCTCGTCTTCCGCCTGAGCGAGCCCCTTGGCCCGGGCCGCGGCGATATCTTGATCCAAGCCGGCGAGCCTCGCTTCCGCCTCCCGTCGTTCGGCTTCGGCGCGCTCGCGCTTCCCAACCGCCGCGGCGAGATCGCTTCGGATCTGCTCCGCCTTGGCGTCGAGGTAGTTACCGAGCGGCTTTTTCAAGAGATACACCAGGGCTCCTGCCAGGATGGCGAAATTGACGACGCGGAAGACGAGGTCGAGGGCGCTGCCGTGGGCCTCCTCACCCTCGTGGCCCTGGGCGAACACGCCGCCGCTCGCGGCGACGTTGACCAGGATCAAAACGGCGACGACGACGAGGGCCCGCGTCAAGCGACTCTCCTTCCCAGGATACGTGAAGCGATCTCTCCCGCCAGCCGACCGGCCTCCGACTCGAGAGACTTGAGTGCCTCAGCGGCTTGCCGGCTGAGCTCCTCGCGAGCTCGCTCGACTCGCTCGAGGACCTTGCTGCGCTCGGCTCCGAAAAGACTTTCCGCTTCGGCCCGACCCGCCGAACGTGCGTCTTCCAGCACCTCGTAGCTCTCCCCTCGCGCGCGATTCATCGCTTCTCGGTGCGTCGCGAGAATTTCCTCGACGTGCCGAGCGGTCTCCGCTCGTATTCTCTCCGCGGCGTCGATCCGATTCTGACGTTCCTCCATCGCCTGCGCTAGCGGCTCGAAGAAGAGGTGACCGAGCACCACGACCAACGAGAAGACGAGCGCAAAAATAATGAGAGCCGAAAAATCGATGCTGATCAAATTGGTTCCTTGCTCAGGCCCGCCGAAATGAAGCGGGATCGGTGTGAAAAATGTCGCTCAAAGCCCTTTACGATAACACGCGGAGCAGGCGCCGTCAACGCACCGAGCCCCTTGCAAGAGATGGAGTTACGGGGTGGGTGCCCGCCTAACCTCAGCGCAGAACGATCCGCGCCGAGCCCTGGCCGACCACCTGCCCGATGCGCGCCGCGGCGGCTTGCCGCTCGGTGAGCGCTTGGCGGAAACGAGACTCTTTTTCCTCCGCGACGGCGATCAGGAGCCCACCGGAGGTCTGCGGGTCGAGGAGGAGATCCACCAGGTTCCCATCCAGCACCCCCTCGATGTGGAGCACATCTTCGACGTAGCGACGGTTCGTTTTAAGCCCACCGGTCACGTAACCCTTGGCCTGGAGCCGCAAGGCATCGGGCAGAATGGGAACCGCCAGGACCTCCACTTCGAGAGCCGCGTTGCTGCCGCGGGCCATCTCGGCGGCATGACCGAGCAGGCCGAAGCCGGTGACGTCGGTGGCCGATGCGATCCCGACCGCGAGCATCGCCTCCGATGCGGCGCGATTGAGGCTCACGAGGTTCCGGTGCAGCGCCAGGTTCGCGTCCTCCCCGAGTTTCTTCTTTTTCAGCGCAGTGGCCAGCACGCCGGTGCCGATGGGCTTGGTCAAGTAGAGACGGTCGCCCTCGCGGGCCTCTCGATTGGTCACGAGACCCTCCCGGCCGACGCGACCGGTCACCGCGTAGCCTAGCTTGATCTCGTCGTCTTGCACGGTGTGCCCGCCGAGCAACACCGCACCCGCTTCATGAAGCTTCTCATGCCCGCCGCGCAGCATCTCGGCCAGGATGGCGAAGTCCAGACCTTTCTTCGGAAAGCCCACGACCGCAAGGGCGGTGATGGGGGTGGCCCCCATCGCGTAGAGATCGGAGAGCGCGTTGGCGGCTGCCGCCGCGCCGTAAATGTAAGGGTCGTCTACGATGGGAGTAAAGAAGTCAACCGACTGAACCAGGGCATCCTGACCTTCCGGTCCATCCAGCAGATACACCCCGGCGTCGCTGGCACCGTGATAGTCGGCCAGGACTCGCGGATCGTCGTTGGGTGGCAAGCCTCCCAGAACCTGGGAGAGGTCCATCGGACTCAGTTTGGACGCTCACCCGGCACAGGAGACGAGCTCGGTCAGTCTGCCTTTTTTTTTCATCCGGCGTTTCGATGCGGCCGCGGTTCGGGCGACCCGCGGGGCTCGTGGCCTATTTTATCTCGAATATTTTGGCTTTTTCTTGTTGAAGGCTGGCAGGTCGCGACGACTCGCCGCTCGACGGGGTCTGCTTGCTCATCGCCTGCATGGAGCACTGGCCCTCGAAGCGCGCGCCCTCCTCGATGATGAGCGCCTTGGTTTGGATCTCGCCCTCGACGCGAGCCGTTCGGTGAAGCTCGACCCGCTCGCGCGCTCGGATCTTCCCCTGCACGTGACCACTGACGAAGATCTCATCGACGTCGATCTCGGCGTTGACCTCGGCGGTCTCGCCGATCACCAGGCACTTTCCCGTGCGGACGTTGCCTTGAAACTTCCCGTCGATACGAAGCGTTTCCTTGAAGCTCATTTCGCCGGTCAGATCGATGTCTCGATCGAGAAAACCTGAGAGATCCCCTGTTGCCTCACCCTTCAGTTTCAATGTTCCCCCTTTTTCGGCGCGCGGTGCTTGTCTTCCAGCGACTATCGGATGCGGGACAGTTTCCCTCGGGCCCCGCGGAGCAGGATCTCGTACAGGCGTCCCAGCTCTTCTTCCGAATGATACGAGAGCTCGATGGTCCCCGAGCGGCCCTTCCGGAGGATCCGCACGCGGGTCCCGAGGACTTGCCGGAGCCTGTCCTCGGCGGCGCGGGTGTTGGGATCGGAGCGAGCGCTCGCCGGCGCTTTCCTCGTGCCCTTGCCCTCTGCGGCTCCGGTCTCGGAGAGTAGCGACCGGACACGGTGCTCCACCTCTCGCACCGAGAGTCCCTTTTCGACGACTTCCCGTGCCAGCTCGATCTGCGCGTCCGCGCCCCGGAGCGCGAGCAAGGGCCGCGCATGACCCGGTGACAGGTGCTGGGCGGCGATGGCGTCGCGGATGACCGTGGGAAGCTTCAATAGGCGAAGGAGGTTCGCCACCGTGGAGCGATCCTTGGACACCCGGTCGGCGATCTGCTCCTGGGACCAACCCAGCTCGGCGGTCATTCGGTGGTAGGCCCCCGCCTCCTCGATCGGGTTGAGGTCTTCGCGCTGGATGTTCTCGACGAGCGCGAGCTCCAGAAGCTGCTCCTCCGGAACCTGCCGGACCACGACCGGAACCCGGGTGAGCCCCGCAAGGCGGGCCGCCCTCCACCGCCGCTCCCCGGCAATCAGTTGGTACCGCGCCCCGACGCGCCGCACCACCACCGGCTGCATCAACCCCTGCTTCGCAAGCGAATCCGCCAGCCCGCGGAGCTTCGTGTCGTCGATTTGCTGCCGTGGCTGGAAGGGATTGGGGTCGATGCGGTCGATATCGACTTCGCTCTGGCCCTCCCCGGTCCCCGACGACTCGGGAAGCAGAGCCGAGAGCCCCTTACCGAGCGCTTTGCGTTTCATGCCTCAGGATCTCCTTGGTCAGGGACAGATAGGCTTCCGCTCCCTTGGAGCGTATGTCGTAGAGGAGGATCGGCTGGCCGTGGGACGGGGCCTCGGCAAGCCGGACGTTCCGAGGCACGACGCTCTCGAAGACCGAGCCGTGAAAATGCCGCCGCACGTCTTCGATGACCTGTGCGGAGAGGTTCGTGCGCTCGTCGTACATGGTCAACAGAATCCCCTCGATGGCCAGTCGGGGATTGAAGGCCGCTCGCACCCGCTCCACGGTTGCCATGAGCTCGGCGACGCCCTCGAGCGCGAAGAACTCGCACTGAAGCGGGACCAGTACCGAGTCCGCCGCCACCAGAGCATTCACCGTGAGCAGTCCCAGGGACGGGGGGCAGTCGACGAGCACGTAGTCATATTGGGAGGCCACGCTGCCCAGAACATCCTTGAGCCGGAACTCCCGGCGCGGTTCGCCCACCAGCTCGATCTCCGCGCCGGTGAGGTTCCGCTCGGACGGAATGGCCTTCAGGCTCTCGAGCATCGTGTCGACGACGACCTCGCTCAACGGCCGTTCCTCGATCAGGGCGTCGTAGATGGTGCCGAGCGCGGCCTCGGAGCGGAGCCCCAGACCGCTGGTCAGATTGGCTTGTGGATCCAGGTCCACGACGAGGGTCCGGGCCTCGGCCACGGCTAGGGACGACCCTAGGTTGATGGCGGTCGTGGTCTTCCCGACCCCGCCCTTCTGGTTGGCTATGGCGACGACGCGACCCATGGTCTTCTATCAATGCCGCGGGGTCCCCACCCCCGCGGCTCGCCCTCCGGCGACTGCGCGCCCGCGGGCAGGTTGAGGACTCCGGGACGCGACAGCATAGCATGAGGTCTGGCGGGAAACGAGTCGATGTTGCACGTGAAACAATTCCAGTATATCTCTCATCTGGAAGGAGATGGTCGCGTTCAAGTCCCACTTCCGCCAACCCCACCTTCTCCGGCTGGAGAGCCTGGTGGTGAAGCCGTCGACTCTCGCGGCTTCTCGAGCCTCTCGAGCCTCTCGAGCCTCTCGAGGACGAGCAG
>JBOGJF010000520.1:0-1935 GCA_050747785.1 Vicinamibacteria bacterium | reverse complement strand
CGAGCGTGACCGTTGCGCCCACTCTGAATGAGGGGCAGAATATTGACCGATCTCGGGAGAATGTGAGAAAACTGCTGGTGCTCATTGGAATACTCGTTCTGGTGAACGTGTTTCTGTTCACCAAGGTTGGGTCCAATCGTTCCGAAGCACCCATTGTGTTTCAGGAATCGGGCCTCCGCCTCCGGTGGGATGGCGCGCCAGACCCCCGGATCGTCGAATATCGTATTTACGTTACGTCTGAGGAGGGGAACTACACTTTCGGCGAGCCGACCGCAGTCGTTCCGGTCCACGTCACGGAATGGTCGGTAGACGGTCTTCCGCCGGGCCGCTACTTCGCTTTCGTGACCGCAGCCACACCTACGGAAGAAAGCCCGCCCACCGACGCTATCGAGTTCCACGTCCCCTAACATCATTCGACCCTGTATCCGCGTTTCCACATGCGATAACGGCAATCGATGAGGGTGAGGCCCTCCACATGGTTGAGGGTATGGATGCTGGTAATCCGCTTTCCCCGGCGAGGCAGAATCTTCGAAGTCTCGCGCTCGACGTATTCCGTAGTACTGATGCGCTCCACGATGTTCAGCGAAATCGCATGTCCCGGTTGTACCGAGCTGTCTTGGGCGGGCCGGTAAAGAACGCGATCGTGCTCGAAGAGCCTCCCCGCGGGGCGAGCGCTCCTTACGTCGGACTTCACTGGATTGCGAGGATGCGGCGTCCAGGGACCATGGGGACGGTCGGCGTAGAACAAGTGCAGTTCATCGGTAAATCTCGCTCCTTCGACCGCGATGTTTACGAACATCCACCAGCGGTTCTCGATCCAGTGCAGAGTGGGATCCACCGCTTGAGAATCGGAGAGAAGAACGCTCTCCAGCTGCCAGTCGAACGGAAAGGAGCGAGAGCGGTACAGGACGACTTGACCGCTTTCGGAAGACTCCGGGGTCATGTAGTACTCGCCCCTCCATTCGAAGACGAACGGATACGAAAGATGGTTCGGCGCTTTTAGGATCGGCTGGGGTGCAGTCCAGTTTCCTGACTCTTCCATCTCTATTACCGATAGAAAGCCCTTCCCATCTTTGTAGGGATATTCTTCGATGAAGATGTAGTACCGATCGCCTTTCTTGATCGGAAAAGGATCGGCCCAGAACCGATCTATCGGAGGGAACATCTTGTGGAAGTGATGATCGACGTCGGCAGGCGACGAACGACCGCGCTCCATATGGTAGCCGAGTATCCACGGATCAAAGAGGAAGGTGCGCTCCACCCTGCGTCCAATGCTCCTCAGTCCGCTCGCACTTAGAAATCGCGCCATTCTCAGATTCGTTGGCGCGTCCTCGCGGCGTTGGCGGTACCGCATCCCGGCAGCCTCGAGAGAAACGGGGGCTAGCGCGGCCGTACCTTCGTCGTAGAGATCCCTGAGCTTGCGTATCGCGAAGCCGGTCGACTTCCAAAAATAGCTGTTTCTACTTGCCTTCAGGGATGACCGGCTTGTCGCGGCGAATGACAGGTAGATGATCGCACCAAGATCTTTCGTGGCTTGCCGTATCTCGAGGGCCGAGGAAGTCACTGGGGTTCGTTCGACGATCTCCCACATTCCTGCTGAGTCGGCATCGTTCACCAGCGCATCGCCGTGACGGTGACGCCATACTCCGTACTTGGCTATGCGCAGGAGGGGACCGTTCAAATTCCAGACGCCAAAGCAAAGCGCGACATCAAGTTGATACGAGCTGAGCTTCGCGTGCGTGGCATCGGAGAACTTGCCATTGCGGTCAAAGCTGACCCGCAGGGTAGTACAACCCTCGAGCAGTTCCTCGATATTCGAGCACTGGAAAGCGTCCGGACCCTCGACGGAACGCGACTCATCGAACCTACGATACGCGTAGTAGAGGAGATGACGCGCATGGTGGATCCGCGATTTCGCGCGCGGTGTCGATTCCG
>JBOGJF010000519.1:0-3616 GCA_050747785.1 Vicinamibacteria bacterium | reverse complement strand
CCACGATGGGGATGGTGACGCCCAAATGCTCCACGTCTTCCCGGAAGCGATAGTACGAGGCATTGTTGAAGAAGTACTGCGTCACCGCGACATCCGCTCCCGCATCGACTTTCCTCACGAAGTTCTCGATGTCGCGGCGAGGATCCCTGGCCTCGGGGTGGAACTCGGGATAGCAGGCGACGTGAATCTTGAAGCCTCCGAACTCCCTGACGAACTCCACGAGCTCGTTGGCGAACGAGAAATCGCTCCGCGGCGGGGGCGGCCCCTTAGGGATGTCTCCCCGCAGCACGAAGAGACGATCGAAACCGGCCGCCCGGTAGCGCTCCAGGTAATTCTGCAAAACCTCCTTGCTCGAGCCGACGCAGGAGATATGCGGAGCCGCCGTGAGCTGCGATTGTTCGACGATGCTCAAGCACGACTGGAGCGTTCCCTCCCGCGCGCTTCCGCCCGCGCCGAACGTCACGGACACGAAATCCGGGCACAGGGGTGCTAGTCGCTCGACGGTTCTCGCGAGGCTTTCCTTCCCCTTGTCGGTCTTGGGTGGATAGAACTCGAACGACAGATCGTACTGGGTGCGGGAACCGGATGGGCGTTTTTTGGTCAAGATTCCGTTACACCTGGGGGTTTCGCGCGATGCGCCTGAATCGCCGGCTCATTATGACGGTTCACAAGATCCCGTGCAAACTGCCCTTAGCGGCCAGAGCGTCGACGCGCTTGGAAACCGCCGGGTCCTCGACCAGGGGCGGAGCATGATGGGGCTTGAGCCGCGCATCGACGATCAACGAACCCCGGCATCCCCAGTGCTTTTGCTCGATGAAGCTTCGGACGCCGTGGATGTCATGCGAGGGGTTGGAGCGGGTAAACGTGACCCAGAGGAAGTTGCGGAGGCTCTCGGTCGAGAAGCCGGCGTCGTCCACGAGTACCACTAGCGGCAGGCCCTCGAGCTCGCAGCCGGCCTCCAATTGTCGCGCGAGCGTTTCGGTCTCTTTTGCGACGCGTTCGTAATCGGTGAAACGCGGTGCCTGAACCACCAGGACGCCAGGCAGGGCGAGGGCTGATTCCGAGCATCCTTTCGGTAGCCGCAGGCGAGAGGGGAGCTCTTTGGCGAGCTCGCGCTTTTTCTTTCCTGCCGCGGCCACGACCACCTTGGAGCCCGAGTTGATGCCGGTTCCCGAGTAGTCGAGCGTGTCGATGGTGGTGCGGGTCTGGAAGTGGAGATCGCGCGTCCAGTCGACGCGCTCCAGGGCGTGTCGCAGGAAGGCATCGACGCGATGGATGTCGAGGCTGGGGTCGTCCTCTTCGGCCACAATCAATAAATACTTTGCCAGCGAAGCCTGCCCGAAGCCGAGCACGGCGTTGGCGAGCGTGAGGAGCTCTTGAGGAATGCGCTCGCCGCCGTACGGAACGTAGCGTTCGCTTCCAATGGCGAGGAGCAAAGGATGGACGCCCGCTTCATCCACCGCATGGAGCGCCTTCAGACCCGGAAGCTCGACCGGCACCATGGGCTTCGTGATCTCGTGGATGAGCGCTCCGAAGGACGTGTCTTCCTGGGGTGGACGGCCGACCACCGTGAACGGCCAGATGGCGTCCCGGCGATGATAGACCTTCTCGACTCTTAAGACCGGGAAGTCATGGGTGAGGCTGTAGTAGCCGAGGTGATCGCCGAAGGGCCCTTCGGGAAGCGTGCGGGTGGGATCGATCGCTCCGGTGATGCAAAAGTCGGCGTCCGACGACAACACGAAGCCTTCTCTCGTCGTGTAGCGGAATCGGCGTCCGCCCAGCATCCCCATGAAGAGCAGCTCGCTCAGGCCCTCGGGCAAGGGCATCACCGCGCCGAACGCGTGTGCCGGAGGACCACCGACGAAGACGCTCACCTTGAGCTTCTCCCCGCGGCGAACCGCGGCGGCATGGTGAACGCCCAGTCCACGGTGAATCTGGTAATGAAGCCCGAGATCCTTTCCCGGCTGGTACTTGTTTCCCTTCATCTGGAGACGATACATGCCGACGTTCGAGCGCAGGATGCCGGGCCGATCGGGATTTTCCGTGTAGACCTGGCCGAGGGTCACGAACGGACCGCCGTCATCGGGCCAGCTCTGAATCTGTGGCAGCTCGGGGATCGTCGTCGTCCTTTCCAGAACTGCGCCGCCCGAAACCTCCATCGGCAGCGAGTCGAGCGCGGTGAAAGGCGCGGCCAGGAACGAGAGCGGCGATCGGAAGAATCGGGAGGGATCGGCCTTGAGCTGGACGATCTTGGTGACGCGCTCCAACGTGTCGCGAAACAGAAAGCGGCTGCGCTCGATGGTGCCGAAAAGATTCGAGACCGCGGGAAACCGGCAGCCCTTGACGTTCTCGAAGAAGAGCGCCGGCCCGCGTGCTTGGTAAACACGCCTTTGGATCTCTGCCATTTCGAGAAAGGGATCGACTTCCTCGCGGACGCGTACCAGATGGCCGTGCCGCTCCAGATCGAGAACGCATTCCCGTAGACTCTTGTATCCCATGGCGATACCGCGAGGACCATACCATAGTCCGCGTTAAGGTTAAGATAGTCCCCGTGGAAGTCTCTCCGTTTCTTTATCTCACCACCCGAGGCTGGAAGACCGGCAGGCCTCACCAGATCGAGATCTGGTTCGTCGAGCTCGAAGGGAGCTTCTACCTCGTTTCGGAGCAAGGGACGCGCGCCCACTGGGTGCAGAATCTGAAGCGGGATCCAGCCGTGGCCTTTCGGGTCGGCGGACGGGACTACGTGGGCGCCGCGCGAACGCTGGAATCGGAGGCCGACGCGCCCTTGGCACGCCGGGTCGAGGAGCTTTTCCAGGCCCAGTACGACTGGAACGAGGGGCTCATCGTGGAGCTCACTCCAAATTAACCGGTGACGAGGTCCAAGGAGTATGATCGGCACGTGGCATCGGCGGCTCGACCTCGTATCCTCGTTTCGAATGACGATGGCTATCTCGCGCCAGGCCTCAAGGCCTTGGTCGACGCCATGGAGCCCCTCGGTGAAGTGTGGGTCGTGGCCCCCGAGCACGAGCAGAGCGCGACGTCTCACTCCATCTCGCTCCATCGTCCGCTCCGCATCCGCGAAGTCTCGCCGCGTTGGCTGGCGGTGGACGGCACACCCACCGATTGCTCCTATCTGGGGATCAACTACATTCTCAAGGATCGTAAGCCGGCGGTCCTGGTCTCGGGCATCAACCACGGGCCCAACATGGCCGACGACGTGACCTACTCCGGCACCGTCGCCGCCGCCATGGAGGCCTCCATCCTGCAAGTTCCCGCCATTGCCTTCAGCCTCGTGAGCCGCGAGGAGTTCGATTTCGGTCCGTCCGCGCGTTTCGCGCGCTCGCTCGTCGAAGCGGCGCTCGCCCGTCCCTTGCCTCGCGACATGCTGCTCAACGTCAACATCCCCTCGGGCGTGGATCCGAAGGGTTACGTCGTGACCCGCCTGGGAAAACACACCTATGGTTTCGACGTCGTCGAGAACACTGATCCGCGCGGCCGCAAGTACTACTGGATCGGCGGTAGCGAGTACGAGCACGACGACATTCCGGGAAGCGATTGCAACGCCGTGTTGCGCGACCGCTTGATCTCGGTGACGCCCCTTCAACTCGATCTCACC
>JBOGJF010000518.1:0-4673 GCA_050747785.1 Vicinamibacteria bacterium | reverse complement strand
GGCCCTCCAGCGTGACCTGTGCGGTGAAATCCGATGCCGCCGAGTTTGGGGCGCGAAATTCCCGACTCTCATCGATCTCGACGACGAGCTCCGCCGGTCCCTCGGAGCGTGCCCAGACGACCGCGCTCTGGTCCGTGACATCGCCGGTCGCGACGCCATGGGTCATTTGGGGTGGCGGCCCCGACGCGCAACCAGCGACAAGCAATAGAGCGCTCACAACGACCTTCAAGAGACGCTTCATGACACTCCCCCGCTCACTCTCCCCCGCCGGATTCCGAGATCTTAACACCTCTCGCCGGCCGGCCGCGATCTACCGTTTGCGAAGGCGACCGTTTTGCGGCTAAAACGGCCACGAGGACTCGATGGACGAGGCTCTCGCGGCACATCGCTTCCACTTCGCGTTTACCATCACCTATCACTATCTCTTTCCTCAGCTCACCATGGGCCTGGCCTTGCTCCTCGTCATTCTGAAGACGGCAGCGCTACGAACCGGCGATGAACACTACAATCAGGCGGTCCGCTTCTGGACTAGGATCTTCGCCACCAACTTCGTCATGGGAGTCGTGACCGGTATTCCCATGGAGTTTCAGTTCGGCACGAATTGGTCCGAGTTCTCCCGCGCCGCCGGAGGCGTCATCGGGCAGACTCTCGCGATGGAAGGGGTCTTTGCCTTTTTCATGGAATCGACTTTTCTGGGGCTCTTCTTGTTTGGAGAGAAGCGCCTCGGTCCGCGAGGACACTGGCTCACAGGCTTCATGGTCTTTCTCGGATCGTGGCTGTCGGGGTATTTCATCATCGCCACCGACGCGTGGATGCAGCATCCAGTGGGTTACCGGATCGCCGAGCGCGGCGAAATCCATTTGGAGAGTTTCTGGGCTCTCCTGTTCAACCCCTGGGCCGGCTGGCAGTACGCTCACAACATGAGCGGCTCCGTGATCACCGCCAGCTTCGTGATGGCGTCGATTGGAGCCTTCTACCTGCTCACCGGAGAGCATCGCGCGTTCGGCGAGACGTTCGTCCGCCTGGGAGTCGTTACGGGTGTAGCGGCCACCATCATCCAGCTCTTTCCCACCGGGGATGCTCAGGGAAGAATGGTAGCGCTCCACCAGCCGGTTACCTTGGCTGCCATGGAGGGCTTGTTCACTACGGAGCGCGGTGCGCCGCTCGCCATCATCGGCCAACCCGACGTGGAGAAGATGCGCCTCGACAATCCTCTCTACATCCCGAATATGTTGAGTTTTCTGACCTACCGCCGCTGGCGGGCGGAAGTCCGCGGTCTCGAAGCCTACCCTCGGGAGGACTGGCCCGACAACATACCGCTGCTCTACTACAGCTACCACGTCATGGTTGGCCTGGGGACGATCTTCATTGCCATCATGGTCCTCTCGGCCTGGCTTCTCTGGAACGGCCGGTTATTTCAAGCGCGGCCGATGCTCTGGGTTCTGATGATGAGCCTGCCCTTTCCTTACATCGCCAACACTGCGGGATGGATTACCGCCGAGGTAGGACGTCAGCCCTGGCTCATCTATGGGCTCATGCGGACCGCGGACGGCTACTCCAAGAACGTATCCGCCGGCAACGCCACGTTCACGCTGATCGGTTTCATGGGAATGTATGCCTTGCTCACGATCTTGTTCCTGTTCCTGGTCCAGCGCGAGATCGCGCATGGCCCCGAGCCCGAGGCGAAAGACTGAGACGGCATGGAAGACCTCTGGTTCTGCCTCGTCGCTACGATGTTCGCGCTCTACGTCGTCTTCGACGGCTTCGATATCGGCGCCGGCATCATCCACCTGTGGGTGGCGAGGACAGAAGAAGAACGCCGCCTCGTTCTTCGTACCATCGGTCCGGTATGGGACGGCAACGAGGTATGGTTAATCGCCGGCGGTGGCACGCTCTATTTCGCGTTTCCCGCGGTCTACGCCTCGGCCTTCAGCGGCTTCTACCTTCCGCTCATGATCGTGTTATGGCTCTTGATCCTCAGAGGGGTTGCGATCGAGTTTCGCAATCATCTCGAGAGCCCGATTTGGAATCCCCTCTGGGACGTCGTCTTCAGCGTCTCCAGTCTCCTCTTGGCTCTCTTCTTCGCCGCCGCACTGGGGAACGTCGTTCGCGGAGTGTCTTTGAGTGCGGAGGGTACGTTCTTCAGTCCGTTGTGGACGGATTTTCGACCAGGACCGGAAACGGGAGTGCTCGATTGGTTCACGATTCCGGTCGGGCTGGCGGGAGTGGTCGCCCTCGCGTTGCACGGAGCGCTGTGGATCGCGACGAAGACCGAGGGAGAAATGCAGCAACGCTCCCGGCACCTGGCACGAGGCGCGCTTTGGTTGACCGCAATTCTCTCGGCGCTCGCGACACTTCTCAGCTTCGCGGTACAAGATAGAATTCTGCTCAACCTCTCGGGGCGACCCTGGGGCTATCTGTTTCCGGCGATGGCCGTGAGCGGCCTCGGCGGCGCGTGGTGGTTTCTCACCAAGACCGAGGACGCCAAGGCGTTCCTAGCGTCCAGCCTGTTCCTCATCGGAATGCTCGCCAGTGCTGCCTTTGGAATCTATCCGCACCTGTTGCCGTCGGTCTCGGACGCGGCGCTCGGGCTCGGCGTTGGCAATGCCGCCGCCTCGGCCTTTGGACTGCGCGTAGGTCTCGTGTGGTGGACGATCGGTATGACGATGGTGGTGGGCTATTTCGTCTTCACCTACCGCCACTTCGCCGGCAAAGTCAATCTGAAGAATGAAGGCTACTGATATTGTCTCTCGAGCACACATCCCTTTCGCAAGGAGTCCCCTGCGCCTTGCGCTCAGCCCGGATCGTGCGGAGAATGCGCTCGTGCAACAGAAGAGTCGATCGATCTCGGCGGCGGCAGCGGCGGCCTTCATCCTACTCACCGCAGCAAGCGATCTCTCGGCACAGTTATTCGGCTTGAGCGAGCGACAAGAGATCGAGCTCGGACGCGAGGCAGCCGCCCAGGTCGAGCAGCAGCAACCGATCCTCGAAGACGAGCGCGTCGAAAGCTACATCGACGATCTCGGTCAGTTCTTGGTGGAATATTCCGGCCGCACGAACATTGCCTACCAATTCAAGGTCGTCGATTCCGCCGAAATCAATGCCTTCGCTCTACCGGGAGGCTTCATCTACGTGAATCGCGGTCTCATCGAGGAAGCAGACAACGAGAGCGAGTTGGTTGGAGTGATGGGTCACGAGATCGGCCACGTCGTCGAAAGGCACAGCGTCGATCAGGTGAAGCGGGCCCAGCTCACCGGACTAGGCCTCGGGGTATTGGATCTGTTCATTGGCGGCAAGGGAACCACCGGTGAGCTCGCCAATATCGCCGGGCAGATGGTCGCGAGCGGTGCCTTCATGAAATACAGCCGGGATGCGGAGCGGGAAGCGGATCGGGTCGGCGCGCGAAACGTCTACGATGCCGGGTGGGATCCTCGCGGCATGATTACATTCTTCCAGAAGCTCGCCGCGTTGGGTAAGAGGCACCCCAACGCCATCGAGAGCTTTTTTTTCACGCATCCCAAGCCCGACGAAAGAGCGAACAACATCACCGAGCTCATCGCTTCCTTTCCCGCCGACGAGGCCTTACACGAGGACAGCGAAAGATTTCACGAGATAAAGAGCCTGCTTCAGAGCATGCCCCCTTCCCCCTCCAAGTAGAAGCTTCGAGGGGTCCCTCGCGATCGGGTAAGTTTTTCCCACACTAACCGAGGTCTTTTCGCGACAAAAAATGCTCGGCTTGTGACGCGACGCACATTCCTCGTTCAGGCTCCCAAGGCTAAGAGGCTGAGCGCGCGGCCCTTCCCGATTTACCTTCGCGCTTACCCTACGTGGCAGGTTTCTTGCGTTCGTTGACGGTGAGGAATCACAATGCGCGCGAAGCTGCCCGTGGCCCTTGTTCTCGCGTTGGGTGCATTTCCCGACACCGCAGCGGCCCAATGGACGGATGGGAGATTGATCGCCGGCCAAGTCGGTTTCGGCATCGCGGCGAGCTTTTTCGGTAAGGTCTTCATCGCGCATGAAAGCCCGGGCAGAGCGATCAAGGAAGCCCTGGTCGAAGGGCCGGCCTGGGGCATGGTGGCCCATACGGGGTACGCCATCACGGGAACTCATGCCGAGCTCGCCCTGGTCGGGAAGGCCCTGGCACAGAAGTCCACCCTCATGGGACATCGATCCATCCGCGGCGAGCCGGTTTTCGACAAGAGCCTTTACTCCCACTGGGCTCTCACGCACTCTTTCATCTACTTCGAGTTCAAGGGCAAACCGCGCGTCGAGATAGACGCGGTGAATGCAGGTTTCTCAGCCTATTACTTGCTGGCCGATCCCTACGAGCTGGATCTGCGCCGGACACTCTACGGGGGGAGCCTCGTCTTTCGAAACCACGCCCCCCCGGACCAACAGCGCGGCTTCTACGTCCCCGGCGTCATTTGGATCGATGACACACGTCTCAGAAACAAAAGCATCTTCGGACACGAGCTGATCCACAGCCTGCAGGCGGAAAGAGGCTCCACGTTCGCCGACTGGCACTATAAGGGGTTTCGTCTAAACCTCCTCGCTTTCGCCAACGGTGCGCCCGCCTTGTTGGAAGGTTGGCCGGACCATCAGAAGCGTCCCCACGAGCGCGAGGCCAATCTCTACGCCGGCCGCAAATGAGCCCTCAGCCAGCGCGCAGTCGC
>JBOGJF010000517.1:0-8506 GCA_050747785.1 Vicinamibacteria bacterium | reverse complement strand
CAGAAACACCTGGCCTACCTTTCGGTGGAAGAAGTAGCGGGTAAGCGTCGGCCAGGGAACGTCGGCGGAGTTGGGAGCGCTCTGTTGGGTAGCCATAGATGAGAAAGGCTTTAACGATTGCGGCGTGGCATGTGGCGGGAATATAGCACAGCGCCACCGTTTGACGCCTTTCCGCTCGTGGGTTAGTCTTTTCTTCGAGATACGTTGATGTATCGCTCTTTCCTCTTCCCGTTGTTGGGAGCTCTCGCCGGGCTTTCATGGTTGGCTCCATGCTCCGCCGCTAGGACCGAGGCCGATGAGACTCAGCAAGAAGAGCCGGTCGCGGAAGGACCCACGGAGCCTGAGCTCTTCTTGGAGGGGGTCATCATCGCATCCGATGCCCTCAGGTCGGTGGCTCTTCTTCGTCGCGCAGGGGCGAGCTTCGCCCGGGCGGTGACAGTCGGCGAAACGTTCTACGGTTTCGAGCTCCTCGAGGTTTCGGATAGCGGGATCGTCGTGCGGGAGGGAGGCGAGATACGTCGTCTCGATCTGTCGGGTGCGTGGCAGCCGGCACCCGCGATGGCTCCCAAGGAACCGAAGCCCGCGCCCTCGGTCGAGGCCCCCGCCTCGGTGAGAACGGAGCTCGAGCGTTCCACCGTGGAGGCCAGGCTCTCCGAGGAGATGCCGCTCATCCTGTCGCAGACCGGTCTCACTCCTCGAGTGCTCGAGGGTCGGGTCAGCGGGTTCCGCGTCACGCGGCTTCCGGGAGGCACCTTGCTGGACGACGCGGGGATTCGCGCCGGGGACGTCCTGCTGAGCATCAACGAGATCTCTCTGGACAGTCCATACACGCTCATCGACTTGTACCCACGTCTCCAAGCCGAAGACGAGATCCGCGTCGTGCTGGAGCGCGCGGGCCACACCGTGACTTACGTTTACAACTTCAACTAACTTCTGTTTGGCGGCGTGCGGCGGCCGCGGACGCTGATGCTTACGTGTGTCGGTTTGCCTACGTGAGGGGCGGGGCGAGAAGACGAAAGGCCCTGGGCGCCAGCGTCGCCGTGACTGCGGCCAGCACAGTGCATCAGTGCCGTGGGGCCCCACCCCCACGGCCTGCGCTTTCCTCGGCGCATTCGCGCCGGGCTCCCTACGGTCGCGCAGGCTGACTCGTTTTTCAACAGCCTGCTAGAACAGCGAATGCACGATGAGCGTTGCCAACGTGACCACGCCGGCGTTCCCTAGGACCACCATCGCCGAGGTCGTGCCGAGTGGGTTTTCCCGCTCGAAACAACGGCGTCCTACCGCCGACCACAGACCCACGGACCACCACGCTCCGGCGATCGCCCGGTCGGGTGACGGTGAGTACGCCAGGAGCTGCGGGAGGTAGACGCAGCTTCCCAGCAGCAGCAATCCAAAGATAGAAGCCGCGGCGGCTCTCGCGGGGTAACGTTTCACGACCAGGGGGTTTGCAACGATCATGCCCTCCTGACGGGGGAGGGAACCTACAGCGGGATGTGCGGCGAAAGCTATGATGCGAGAGTGAAATACACTCCCGGCGTGGGAGTCCAACCACGAGCCGTGCCGGCGTGCCAACGATCACGAGAATGACGATGCGTGGCGGGTGTCCCGACAGATTGTCACCGGTCGGCTCCAAACCGTGGCTAGTAGCCCACCGCCTTGCCTTCTCGTCGCGGGTCCCCCGCCCCCATCCGTGTTTGGGTCGTGGGAGCGACGAAGATGCTATTCGCCGTGCCGATGCGCGCCATTTCCGTTAGGGTATGTCCCTTGGCGCTTAACGCCGCTCGTACGTCACGAACCATACCGAGTCGCTCGAAGAACAAGACATCGGGGAGCCATTGATGGTGAAACCGCGGCGCATCGACCGCTTCCTGGATACCGAGGCGGTGATCGATCACGTTGAGGATCACTTGGAGAACGGTGTTGATGATTCTTGGGCCGCCGGGGCTTCCGGTCACCAGCAGCACCCGACCATCCTGGAGGACGATGGTGGGCGTCATGGCCGAAAGGGGGCGCTTGCCGGCCTCGATCGAGTTGACCTCTCCCTGGATGAGCTGGAACTGGTTCGGCACGCCGGGTTTCGATGAGAAGTCGTCCATTTCGTTGTTCAGAAGAAAGCCAGCTCCGGTAACCGTGACCCCGGAGCCATAGAACCCGTTGAGCGTATACGTATTGGAGACTGCGTTGCCCTCGCGATCCACGACGGAGAAATGTGTGGTCTGGTCCGATTCGTGCGGAAACGGATCGCCGGCACCCAACTGGCTGGCGAGCGTCGTGCGATGCGGGTTGATCCCGCTTCGCCGCGACTGCGCGTAGGCCTTGGAGGTGAGGCCACGGACCGGAACGCTGGTGAAGTCGGCGTCGCCGAGATATTGAGCGCGATCGGCGTAGGCGCGCTTCATGACCTCCGCCAGTAGATGCAGATAGTCGGATGAGTTGAGCTCGAGCGAGGCGAGGTCCTCGGGCTCCAACATGTTGAGCATCTCGACGAGGACGATCCCGCCCGAGCTGGGCGGGCCCATGGCCACGATGGTGTGGTCGCGGTACCTGCCGAGGACCGGCTCCCGCTCCAACGCGCGATACGCTTTCAAGTCCTCGAGCGTGATGAGACCGCCACCCCGCGTCATCTCCTCGGCCAAGAGCTCCGCGGTTCTCCCTTCATAGAACCCAGAAGCACCGTGCTCCGCAATCAGCCGCAACGTTGCAGCCAGTTCCTTCTGGACGAGGATCTCGCCTTCCTCGAAGTGATTTCCATTGCGGAGAAAGATGCGTCGACTCTCGGGAAAACGCGAGAGCAGGGAAGCGGACTCTTCGAGCGAGCCCACCAGGTTGGCATCGACGGTGAATCCCTCTTCCGCGAGCCGAACGGCGGGCTCGAGAACGGTTTGGCGCACGAGTCGCCCGTGCTCCTCGAGTGCCAACAGAAGACCGGCCACCGTGCCGGGCACTCCCACGGCGCGGTGGCCAACCGTCGACCGCTCGGGTACGACGTTCCCGGAGCCGTCCAGGAACATGTCGCGATGGGCCTGCTGGGGCGCGGTCTCTCGGTAGTCGACGGTGAAGTTCTTGCCACTCGCCGCCTCGTGGAACACGAGGAAGCCGCCACCGCCGATGTTCCCCGCCCCGGGCTCGACGACCGCTAGCGCAAAGCCGACCGCGACGGCCGCGTCCACCGCATTACCACCTTTTTTCAGGATGTCGACCCCCACCTGGGAAGCGAGGGCGTGCGCGGAGACGACCATGCCGTGCTCGCCCCGTACCGGTGGTAGGGACGCGGTTTGGAGCCGCGCGCCGAGGAGGACGACCGAAAGCAGGGGGGTCGCGAACGAGATCAGTGGACGTCGCATAGCCTTCTTATCCTGAATGTAGCTTAGTCAGGAGGACTGGGTGCTTCAACTTGGGGCTCGTCCGGTGGGCTTGCCTGGCGGCACGAGGCCTGATTGAATGGCTGTCATGCGGTGGCCATTCTTCTGGCGGCGCGAGTGGGAGAGCTTGCAACGCCGGATTGGGCGCACGATCTTCGAGGCTTCACGGAACTTCGATCGGGACGGATGCTTCGATCACGCGGCTTACATCTCCTACTTCGCGCTGCTTTCGCTGCTGCCACTCACTATCTTGTTGGTGGCCGTGGGCGCCGCGGCAATCGGCTCAGTGGATGCTGCGGAGAGAGGAGCGCGGTTTCTCTTGAAGGATCTCATGAGCATGCTCGGCGACGACATCTTCGCTCAGGCGAGGGACGTTGCGAGCCAGGCGGCGCGCTTCGGCTGGCCGTTCCTCCTTCTCGCCTTGTGGACGGCCAGTCGCGTGTTCTCGAAGGTCGAGCAAGCGCTCGATCATGTCTTTCGCGTGGAGAAGCGGCGCTCCTTCCCGGCCCGCAAGGTGTTCGCGTTCGGCCTAGTGGCTCTCCTGGTGCTGCTTCTCGTCGTGCTGGTCGCATTTGCGGGCGTGGTTAGCGCCTTCAACCGCTTCCTCGAGACCAGCGCTCTGGCAGGGACGGTCTCCAATCCTCTCTACGTGGCTTTGAATAGCGCCCTAAGCCTCCATTTGATCCCGTGGCTGATTTCGGTCTTGACCTTCGGGTTCGTGTACAAGGTGGTTCCGGCCACGTTCGTGCCCGGGCGCGCGGCGTTCGGCGCGGGTCTCGCGGCCGGCACTCTCTGGGAGGTGCTCAAGAACGCGTTCACTTTGTACATCGGACGATTCGCGAACTATCGGATGACCTACGGCGCCTTGGAGACCGTGGTCGTCTTCGCGATCTGGATCAACCTGTCGGCCGCCTTGCTGCTGTGGGGAGGCGAGTTGGCCGCGCTGCTGGCGGGAGCGCGGGGCGGCGAAGAGGATGGCTAGGGAGTCGTTCCGAGAGGCTCCTCGCTCGACGCGTTGACCTCGGTCGATGGATCCGCCTCACCGGTTGGCTCGGGGAGGGCGTTGGTCGCTTCGCTCGCTTCCCGGATCAGGAGGACCACCTCGCCCGGCTTCACCAAGCCCATGTTCTCGCGGGCGAGTCGCTCGACCGCCAGAGGAGAGCTCTTCAGATCGCGGATTTCTTCCAGCAGAGTCTGGTTCGTCTCGCGGAGCGCGGCGATCTCTCGATCCAGCGACTCGATTTCCTGACGCGCCCGCAGTAGCTCGAGGAGGCCGCGGTCTCCGAACAACGCGTTCAGCAGCGAGGCGGCCGCGATCAGGAAGATGGCAAGGCTCAGCGCCTTTCGCTTGAGCGGGACATCCGTCCCCTCGGCTCGTGGATGCGCGCTTCGCGGCAGCGGTTCGGCTCGCAGGCGTGGCATAAGGCTTTTGAGATTCTCTGTCTTATACCGTAACCTCGCAAGGAATCGCAAAGGCGGGGCGGTTTGTGCTAACTTCGAAGCCCTCCCATGTCACAATACCTCTTGGTTCTGACAACCATCGGAAGCGAAGCGGAGGCCGGCCGGCTGGGGCGGAGCCTAGTCGAAAAGGGGTTGGTTGCGTGCGTGAACGACGTGGGTCCGGTGAGGAGCGTCTTCACGTGGAAGGGGAAGCTGGAGGAAGCCACGGAACGACTCCTGCTGATGAAGACTCGTTCCGATTGCTACCCGGACCTCGAGGCCGCGATCAAGGAGCTCCACCCGTACGACGTACCCGAGGTCATTGCCATACCGATCGAGGCGGGATCGAAGGCTTATCTTTCATGGATCGACGAGAACGTCTAAGCAGGCTGTTGGGCCCCACGGCACTAATACACTCTTAGATATTATCCAAGGCCTGCTGTAAGTCCTCCTTCAGATCCTCTACGTCCTCGATCCCGACCGAGAGTCTCACGAGCCCTTCCGTAACGCCGAATCGCAGGCGGTCTTCCACGGGTATGGACGCATGCGTCATCGTAGCGGGGTGGGATATCAGGCTCTCGACACCTCCCAGGCTCTCGGCGAGAGAGAAAACCTTGGCTCCCTCGAGCACGCGGCGGGCCGCCTCCAGCGAACCGGTGTCGAAGGAAAGCATTCCGCCGAACCCGCTCATCTGCTTCCTAGCGATGTCGTGGCCGGGGTGGTCGGGTAGACCCGGATAGTAGAGCCTCTCGACCTTGGGATGCTTGGAGAGGAACGTCGCCAGCGCCAGCGCGTTTTGGTTATGACGCTCCATCCGAAGAGCAAGGGTCTTCGTGCCGCGTAGCAGCAGCCAGGAATCGAACGGAGAGAGGATGGCGCCGACGGCGTTCTGGACGAAGCCGAGATGGTCGACATCCTCCTGGCGAGCTCCGACGACGATGCCACCTACGCTGTCACTATGTCCATTGAGATACTTGGTCGTGCTGTGAACGACCAGATCCGCCCCCAACTCGAGGGGGCGCTGGAAATAGGGGCTCATGAAGGTGTTGTCCACCACCACCCGCGCCCCGAACGGGTGGGCGATCCGGGAAACCGCGCGGAGATCCGTAATGCGCAGAACCGGATTGGTTGGTGTCTCGAGGAAGACGAGCTTGACGTCGTCGGCCATCGATTCCTCGAACTCTTCGGTTCGGGAAGAATCGACATACGTGAATCGGATGCCGAATTGGGTAAGAACGCGCTCGAAGAGCCGATATGTACCGCCGTAAAGATCCTCGGTCACGACGACGCGGTCCCCCTGCCGGACGAAGGTGAGAACCGCCGAGATGGCTGCCATTCCCGAGGCAAAGGCGCGCGCTCCAAGGCCCTTCTCCAGGGTGGCGATGTTGGCCTCGACCGCGGAACGCGTGGGGTTCTGGGTACGCGCATACTCGTACCCCTGATGCCTACCGAGGCCCTCCTGGACGTAGGTCGACGTCTGGTAGATCGGGGTGATGATGGCCCCGGTCGATGGGTCGGGTTTCTGTCCCGCGTGGATAGCGTCGGTGGCAAAGCCCATAACGCGTTCCTCCTGATGACGAAGATGCAACAAACGATGGTGACAAACTCGAGAAAAACGGGATGCGATGGTAGCCCGGCGGCTCATGGGAGTCAAAGACTCGGGTCTTTATTCCCGGGGCGCCATCTGTTAGCTTGAAAGGATATGCTCACGCTCTGGTGTAGCGATCTCGCCAAGAGCTTCCTACCACGGCTGCGCTTGGACGATCTTTTGCGCCTCCGTCTACGGCCGAATGAGTCTCCGACCTTGGCTCTCGACGGTGTGAGCTTCTCGGTCGACGAGGGAGAGATCGTTGCCCTCCTGGGGGCAAACGGTGCGGGGAAGACGACCTTGCTCAAGGTCGTCGCAACCCTGGTGGTGCCCGATCGAGGAGAAGCGGTCGTCGCCGGCCACGCGCTCAGCAACGAGAACGACGTCCGGCGATCGATTGGGCTAGTAACCAGTGAGGAGCGGAGTTTCTACTGGCGCCTGACCGGGAGAGAGAACCTTTCGTTCTTCGGAGCCATGCAGGGGCTCCCACCGCGCCAGGTGGAAGAGCGGATCCGACAACTGTGCAGTGCCTTCGACCTCCAGCCGTTCATCGACCGGCGCTTCGATGCTTGCTCCTCGGGAATGAAGCAACGTCTTGCGCTCGCTCGGGCCTTGCTCCACCGCCCCCGGTTGCTCCTTCTCGACGAGCCGACCCGCAGCGTGGATCCGATCGAAAGCCAGGCCCTGCACGCTGCCATTCTCGATCTCGTCCGGGAGGAGGGGACGGCGGTGCTCCTGGTCACCCACAACCTCGCCGAAGCGCAAAAGTTGTGTAGCCGCTTTCTGGTCATGCAAGCCGGGCGCTTGGCCTTCGACGGAAGCCCGTCGGAGTTGGGCCAGCTCATCGGTGCGGGCGCGACGCTCGCCCGGTACACGCTCTTCGTCGAGGGTTCCGCGCGGAGCTGGGAGAAGACCCACGGCAGTGCAACCGCGGACCTCGTGCGTAGCGGCAACCCGAGCGAGCTTTCGGTGGAGCTGGAGCCCGAGACCGCCATCGGCGACGTCGTGACGGAAATCCACGCGAAAGGGGGGCGGGTTCTTGACATCCAGCCCCAGGGAGGAAACATCGAGCGAGCGCTTCACGCGGCGGGGACGGGAAGCCACGCGGCGAGTAGGCCCTTGCCACCACGGCCATCGATCGTGAGCGCTCCTCGCCCTGCCGAGCCCCGTCTGCTGCAGTTCCAGGCCTTTCTGCGACGCGATCTGCGCCTCCATCTGTCCTATCGGTTTGCCTTCGCCCTTGGATTCATCGGAATCATCTTCAACGTGGCGGTCTTCTTCTTCCTGGCCCGGCTGGTCACCGAGGCAGGCGTTCCCGCGCTCCAACAATACGGCGGCGACTTCTTCCCCTTCATACTGATAGGCATCGCCTTCCGGGGGTATTTGGGCGTGGCTCTCAATCACTTCGCGAGCTCCCTGCGCAGCGAGCAAATGATGGGAACTCTCGAGATGCTCTTGGCGAGCCCGCTCAGGTTGTCCACATTGGTCGGGGCCACGACGAGCTTCACGTTCGTCTACCACACCGCCACGGTGGCCGGGTATCTGCTTCTTGGCCTGCTGATAGGAAGTCTGTCCCTCGGGCGCATGAACTTACCGGTAGCCTTTCTTGTGATGATCCCTACGGTGGTTTCGTTCGCTGCCTTGGGTATGCTCTCCGCGTCGTTCATGATGACCGTCAAGCGGGGCGATCCCGTAAACTTCCTTATCAACGCGACCGCGACCCTGTTCGGTGGCGTCTATTTTCCCGTCGAGGTGTTGCCCGATTCTTTGCGAATCGTCTCCCGCGCGCTCCCCATCACCTACAGCCTGGATGGGATGCGGAAGGCGCTACTCACGAGGGCCGGAGCGAGCGAGGTGGCGACGGAGCTCGTCGTGCTCACCGCGTTCGCCGTTCTGCTTCTCCCAATCGGTTTACTCGTGTTTCGTCACGCGCTGAGACAGGCGAGGCGCGAGGGGACGCTCGGTCAGTTTTAGAAGCGAAACGCAACGCCCCCCACGAAGCGGTTCAGGTCGGGACTGGCCTCGATTTCGATGCCGGTGAAAGGGATGGTCAGATCCGGTGCCTCGTCACCGGTCTGAACGGCGAATCGCCGGTAATCCAGCCGCACGCCCACGC
>JBOGJF010000516.1:0-3135 GCA_050747785.1 Vicinamibacteria bacterium | reverse complement strand
GTGCATACCCATACTTCGAAAGCCGGGTTCCTCGGCCGGCTTGCCGCCCGGCTGGCGAACGTGCCCGTGGTGATCCATACGCCTCACGGCCACATCTTCTACGGTTACTATGGCGCGGCACGCACGTCTTTCTTCATCGCGTTGGAGCGATGGTGCGCGACGTTCTCCGATGCGCTCGTGGCCCTCACCGAAGACGATATGCGAGAACATCTGGAGCGTCGCATTGGAACGAGGAATCAATACCGAGTCATACCGAGCGGCGTCGACCTCGAGGCTTTCCGCAAACGAGCGCCGGCACCAGATGTGGCACGGTCGGAGCTCGGGTGGAGCGTCACCGAACGGATCGTCGTGGGAGTCGGCCGCCTGGTCCCCGTCAAGGGGTTCGACGTCGCCGTCCGCGCACTCACCGAGCTACGCGCGGTGCTTCCCGAGATCCGCTTGGTCTTAGTGGGCGATGGTCCAGAACGAAGTCGGCTCGAGCGACTGGCGGCGGCGGACGGCAACCTGTCTCGCCTTACGATCACCGGTGTCACCGGCGATGTCACGCGCTTCTTGGCCGCTTCCGACGTGGTCATCGCGCCATCCCGCAACGAGGGAATGGGTCGTGTCTTGGTGGAAGCCATGGCGCTCGGGAAGCCCGTCGTCGCTTCCCGAGTGGGCGGCGTACCCAGCGTGGTGTCGGACGGACGCTCCGGCACCCTGATCCAGCCGGACTCTCCGGACGAGCTCGCCAGAGCCCTCATCGAGCTATTCAACGATCCCGCACGCATGAGGGCGTACGGCGAGGCGGCGGTCGAGCTTGCCGAACAGTTCTCACTGCGCGTCATGGAGCAAGGGGTCCTGACGCTCTACCGGCAGCTCGCGTCGGAAAAGGGTCTGGCGCCGATACCGGTTCCTCGAGAGACTGCAACGCCTTCGCGGACTCCCCAGGCGGCATCCCGCTCGACCGTCTTGACCACTCCTCGCTGAATCGGCAAGAGATGGCACCGAAGCCCCCCCGGGTCGTCGCCAATGTCCTATGGAATTGGACCAACTACGGCCTGAAGATCGCGGTTGCCTTCTACATCACCCCGCTCCTCATCGACCGGCTGGGGGATACTTCTTACGGGCTTTGGATACTCCTGAGCTCCATCCTCGGCTACTACGGTCTCCTCAACTTCGGCATCGACTCGGCGCTCGTACACCTGATCTCGAAACACCTCGCCGACGATCGGCGCGAACACGTCGCCAAGATCATCACCACCAGCCAGTTCGTCTTCGGAATCATCGCGCTCGGGGTGGTCGGCCTGAGCCTCGGCTTGGGAGCCGCCTACGCCTATTCGGATTTTGTTTTCGAAAACGTCTTCGGCCTATCCCAAGAACTCCGACAACCTTTCGCCATCCTGCTCGTGGTCCTGAGCATCGGCATGGCGGGCTCTTTCTTCGCTCGCGTGTTCGTGAGCATTCTACGCGCGGCCGAGCGCTACGACCTGCTCAACTCGATCGAGATCGTGATGCTTATCGTGCGGACGTGGGCGATCATTTTTCTCATGGGTGAATCCCTATTGGCACTCGGATGCATCTTCGCTCTCTCCGGCGTGCTTACGGCCATCGCGGTTTGGATGACCGCTCGCAGGATCTCGCCGTCTATTGCCAGGCAGAAGGCCCCCCCTTCGTTCGACGCTCCGACCTTTCGAACCATTCGCGAGTTCGGTGTCTACTCTTTCCTCAACTCGCTGGCCGACCAGATCCGCTTCTATACCGACGCGTTGGTCATTGGTCAGTTCATGCGCCTCCAGTTCATTACCTATTACAATCTCGCCGCCGTCCTCATCACGTATTTTCGGCACTTCATCGGTCACGCGGCGTCGCCGTTCTTTCCCGTCTTTAGTCGATACTACGGAGCGAGAGACGAGGCAGCGTTGCGGCAGACGTTCCTGCGGGCCTCCAAGATCTTGGCCTTCCTGGCGGTCCTGGCCGCCGGCAACCTCATGGGAAGCGCCCAGCCCTTTCTACGCCTTTGGGTCGGTGACGTCGTTTCCCCCGAGTACGTCACTCTCAGTTACCAAGTCCTGTTGGTCTTGCTCCTACCTTTCACGATCGAGATGATTCAGTCCATAGCCCTGAATCTCATTTACGGAACCGGACAGCATCGACGTTTGACCCGCCTCAGTGCACTCGAGGCATTGGCCAATTTGATCCTGAGCATCGCGCTAGTCCGCAGCTACGGATTGCTCGGCATAGCCTTGGGCACCGGCATTCCTCTCGTCGTCACGCAATTGGTGTTCGTCTCGCGAATCGTGTGCCGGCTGACCGGCGTGGCAACGCTAGGCTACGTGGTTCGTTGCATCGTCGTGCCCGTTGCCTGTGGGCTGGCGCTCGGAGCGGCGCAGATCACCCTCCACGACATGATGTCGACGGGGACCTATTGGCAATTGACGACCGTCGCTCTGGCGACATCGGTGGCCTTCGCCGCGCCGATGCTGCGTCTTTATTTCTCCAAGGGCGAGCGCCGCCTGTTTCTGGAAATGTGGTCTTCGAGAGGTCAGCCGTCGTGAAAGCCCCGCGGGAACGACCGTTATCCTCTGCGGCTCGTCGGACCGCGGCCGGCCTGAGCTCAATGCCTCCAGGTCGGCCCCACCTCGACGTCCACCCGCAACGGCACCGCCAGCGGGTAGCAACCTTCCATGACCTCCCGCACCAAGCGGGAGGCATCCTCTATTTCCTTCTCCGGTACTTCCAAGACCAGCTCGTCGTGGACCTGTAACAGCAAACGACTCTCTAGTCCTCGACCGGTGAGCTCGCGCTTCAGATCGACCATGGCCTTCTTGATGAGATCGGCGGCGGTTCCCTGAATGGGAGCGTTCACCGCCACACGCTTGGCGGCCTCTCGCGTTGCGCGATTGCGGCTTCCGATCTCGGGGATGTAACGTTGACGACCGAAGAGGGTCTTCACCTTACCGGTCAGCTGGGCCTCGCGGACAATCTTGTCCAGAAGCTCCCTGACCCTTGCGTACTTGTCGAAATAGCTGTCGATGAAGGCTTGGGCCTCGCGAGTGGGAACTCCGAACTCCTTGCCCAAAGTGAAGGCTGTTTTCCCGTAGACGATGCTGAAATTGACAATCTTCGCCCGTCGTCGCTGCTCCGCCTCGGAAA
>JBOGJF010000515.1:0-4545 GCA_050747785.1 Vicinamibacteria bacterium | reverse complement strand
GGGCTCCTTCGTGCTCTGTTAGACGGGCTCGGGACTGAGCCGGACTGAGGATGTGGGGCGAGTGGCGGTCGAGCGCAGAGAACATGCCGCGGGCGCGACCGTACGAATGGCCGCCGTCGCCTGGCTTCTGACGGCGGTCTACTACTTCTACCAGTACGCGCTCCGCTCGGCTCCTGCGGTCATGATGCCGCAGCTGTCGGAGGCCTTCGATCTCGGCCCGCTCGGCGTCGCTTCGATGGTCGGGCTCTTCTACTACGGGTACTCACCGTTCAGCCTGGTCGCCGGGGCCGCCATGGATCGGTTCGGCCCCAGGCGACTCGTGCCGCTCGCTGCGGCGGTCGTGGGGATCGGAGCGCTCCTGTTCGCGACCGGCAGCTCCGATGCGGCGAGCCTGGGCCGATTCCTCCAGGGAGCCGGCGGCGTCTTCGCCCTGGTAGGGGCCATCTACATCGCGACCACGAATTTTCCGGCTTCCCGCGCCGCGACGCTCATCGGAGCGACGCAGATGTTTGGCATGGCGGGCGGGTCGGCGGGGCAGTTCGTGGTCGGGCCGTTGATTGGCAGGGGCCTCTCTTGGCAGGGTTTCTCGATCGGAATGGGTGTTATCGGGCTCGCGATCGCCGCCGTTCTTTTCGTTCTCCTGCCGAAGGATGACAAAAAAGAACAGCCCGACCATTGGCTGAAAACCGCGACCGGAGCCTTTGGCGTCGTGTTCAAGAATCCGCAATCCATCTTATGTGGCTTGATCGCGGGGCTGCTTTTCATCCCGACCACCATCTTCGACATGATCTGGGGGGTACGTTTCCTGCAGGAGGCGCACGGCTTCGAATATGCTTCGGCCGTGCTGCGCTCGGCGACCGTCCCCTTCGGGTGGATCCTAGGCTGTCCCCTGCTCGGCTTTCTCTCGGACCGGATTGGACGGCGGAAGCCGGTGATCCTTGGAGGGGCGATCGTGCTGCTGGCATGCCTAGCGTGGATACTTTACGGCCCTGCCGACGTGTTTCCGCCTTACACGATCGGCCTCGTGGCCGGACTGGCATCGGGCTCGGCGATGCTGCCGTACACGATCATCAAGGAAGCGAATCCTCCCCAGTACGGCGGCACGGCAACCGGTGTCGTCAATTTTCTGAACTTCACGTTCAGCGCGTTGCTGGGTCCGGTCTTCGGATGGATCCTGCAGCAGGTGTCCGGCGGGGCCGCGGAGATGGAGCTAGAGCATTACCAGACGGCATTCGAGCCGCTTCTCTACGGCGTCGTGATCGCCATGGTTCTCTCACTTCTCTTGAAGGAGACGGGTCCCGCGGTTCGGAGTTCTTCCTCGAAGTGACGGAGAGGGATTAGAGATGAATCAACAAACCGGAACGGGAAAATACGAAGCTCTGCTCGCCAGGTGCATGAGATTGGAGCCGGTCCCGACCGCCGTCGCACACCCGTGCGAGGCAACAGCGCTTTCCGGCGCGGTCGAGGCCGCGAGAGAAAGACTCATCGAGCCCATTCTCGTGGGTCCCGCCGCCAAGATAGCCGCCATCGCAAAGTCTGAGGGGATCGATCTCGGCAGGCTCCAGGTCGTGGACGCGCCTCACAGCTATGCGGCGGCGACCAAGGCGGTCGAGCTCGTACGGGAGGGCAAGGCGGAGCTCCTGATGAAAGGAAGCCTCCATACCGACGAGTTGATGGCGGCCGTTGTCGCCCGCGAGGGGGGATTGCGCACCGGGCGCCGCATCAGCCACGTATTCATCATGGATATCCCCACGTATCACAAGGTGCTCATCGTCACGGACGGCGCCATCAATATTGCCCCCACCTTGGAGGACAAGGTGGACATTTGCCAGAACGCCATCGATCTCGCCATCTCACTCGGCCTCGAAAGACCCAAGGTCGCTATACTGGCAGCAGTCGAGACCGTGACCTCGAAGATGCCCGCCACTATCGATGCCGCCGCGCTCTGCAAGATGGCCGAACGGGGACAGATCCAGGGCGGTTTATTGGACGGGCCCCTGGCGTTCGACAACGCCATCAGCAAGCATGCCGCGGAGACGAAAGGCATCCGTTCGGAGGTCGCCGGCGATCCCGACATCCTCCTGGCGCCGGACCTCGAAGCCGGCAACATTCTCGCAAAGCAACTGAGCTTCCTCGCCAAGGCGGATAGCGCCGGGCTGGTGCTGGGAGCGAAGGTTCCGGTGATCCTCACCAGTCGGGCCGACAGCGTGCGGCCCCGGATTGCGAGTTGCGCGGTCGCGATGCTGGCGGCCCATGCCCGTCGTCAAGCGGCCGGGAAGGGGAGGGGATAGGTGTCCAACAAGAACCGCATCACCATCGACGCCAACGAGGCCGCGGCCTCCGTTGCTTTTCGACTGAGCGATGTCATCGCCATCTACCCGATCACGCCCAGCTCACCGATGGCCGAGCACTGTGACGAGTGGGCGAGCCGCGGGAAGACCAATCTCTGGGACGTCATCCCCGAGATGGCGGAAATGCAGTCGGAAGGCGGAGCGGCGGGGGCCGTCCATGGAGCCCTACAAGCAGGAGCGATGGCGACGACCTTCACGGCCTCCCAAGGTCTGCTCCTCATGATCCCCAACATGTACAAGATTGCCGGGGAGCTCACGCCCTTCACTATGCACGTGGCCGCCAGGGCGCTCGCCACGCACGCGCTTTCGATCTTCGGCGATCACTCGGATGTCATGGCGTGCCGGCAGACAGGATTTGCTCTTCTCTCGTCGAGCTCGGTCCAAGAGGCGCACGATTTGGCAGCGATTGCACACGCCGCGAGCCTCGAGTCGCGCGTTCCGTTCCTCCATTTCTTCGACGGCTTCCGAACGTCGCACGAGGTCGGGAAGATCGAGGAGCTCAGCGATGACGACCTGAAAAGCCTCGTCTCCGAGGCGGCCATCGAGGCGCATCGCCAACGCGCCCTCACTCCCGACCGGCCCGTTCTGCGCGGCACCGCTCAGAACCCGGACGTGTTCTTTCAAGCCCGCGAGGCCGCGAACACGTTCTACGATGCCTGCCCGGGCATCGTCGAGCGTTTGATGGGGACGTTCGCGGAGCGGACGGGCCGCCGATACCGCCTCTTCGACTACTCGGGTCATCCCAAGGCCGAGCGCGTCATCGTGATCATGGGCTCGGGCACCGAGACGGTGCACGAGACCGTCGAGCACCTGGTGGATGGCGGCGAGAAGGTGGGAGTCCTGAAGGTGCGGCTCTACCGTCCGTTCTCACGGAGTGCATTCCTGGCCGCCCTGCCGCCCAGCACCCGCAGCCTCGCCGTGCTCGACCGGACCAAGGAGCCCGGAGCTCCGGGCGATCCACTCTACCTCGATGTCGTGACCGCGCTCGCCGAGGCGCGTGCCGAAGGAGAATCGGCTTTCAAATCCGAGCCTCGGATCATCGCGGGACGCTACGGGCTCTCCTCGAAGGAGTTTACTCCCGCGATGGTGAAGGCGATCTTCGACGAGATGGGAGAGAAGGCTCCTCGACGCCACTTCACGGTCGGAATCATCGACGACGTGACCCACTCGTCGCTCGCGTGGGATCCGTCCTTCAGAACCGAGGTGGAGGACGTTTCCACCTCGCTCTTCTATGGTCTAGGTGCCGACGGCACGGTCGGCGCCAACAAAAACTCCATCAAGATCATCGGCCAGGAGACCGACCGCTACGTGCAAGGCTACTTCGTCTACGACTCCAAGAAGTCGGGAGCGATCACGGTCTCCCACCTGCGCTCGAGTCCCCGCCCCATCCGTTCCGCCTACCTGGTGGACCATGCGAGCTTCGTCGCCTGCCATCAGTTCGAGTTCGTGGACAAGATCGACGTGCTCGAGTACGCGGCGCCGGGCGCGGTTTTTCTGTTGAACGCGCCGGGCGAGAGCGACACGGTTTGGGATCGCCTGCCGCGCGAGATGCAGGAGCAGATGATCGAGAAGAAGATCCGTTTCTTCGTCATCGATGCCTTTGACCTCGCAAAGCAAGTGGGCATGGGTGGACGCATCAACACCATCATGCAGACGTGCTTCTTCGGAATTTCCGGCATCCTGCCCCGCGAGGAGGCGATCGCGCACATCAAGAAGTCCATCGAAAAGACTTACGGCAAACGGGGACCGGAGGTCGTCCGCCGAAACTGGGAGGTCGTGGATCAGGCCCTCGCGCACCTTCATGAGATTCCCGTTCCCAAGAAGACCAGTGCCACCCACACCCGGCCGCCCCTGGTCTCCGAGCGGGCGCCCGACTTCGTGCAGAAAATCACGGCGGTGATGCTGGCCGGCAAGGGCGACCTCCTTCCGGTGAGCGCGTTCCCGGTCGACGGCACCTGGCCTACGGGAACGGCGAAGTGGGAGAAGCGCAACCTCGCGCTCGAGATCCCGATATGGGATCCCAAGGTCTGTATCCAGTGCAACCAATGTGCGCTGGTATGCCCCCACGCTGCAATCCGCGGCAAGGTTTATGACGAGTCCGCTCTCGCCGGCCCGCCGTCAGGTTTTCAGTCGACGGCCTACAAAGGACCCGAATACAAAGGGAAGCTCTTCACGATACAAGTGGCGCCGGAGG
>JBOGJF010000514.1:0-3464 GCA_050747785.1 Vicinamibacteria bacterium | reverse complement strand
CTCGTCGATCGCGGCAAGAAGCCGGCGAGGTTCGACGAGCTCCCCTTCTTCTCGCTGGCCCGGCTGGATTTCCCCGTTTACGAACCGTCGACCTGCCCTCTCTGCCAATCCGGATCCGCGGCGGTGAAGCCAGGGAGTCGCCCGAAAAATAGAAGCTCGGCCTGAAAGAACGCTCTCGCCACATGATCATCCATCGGATGACGCTCGCCTACGACGGCACCGACTATCTGGGCTGGCAGCTCCAACCTCAAGGCCCAACCATCCAGTCCCGACTGCAAGACGCGCTTGCCAACATAGCAGGAGAACCCATCACCGTCGTGGGGGCGGGGCGAACCGACGCGGGCGTGCATGCGCAGGGACAGGTCGCGCACTTCGAGCTTCCCACGTCCGTTCCGCCCTCCGGGCTGCTGAAGGGTTTGAACTCGATGCTTCCTGAGGACATCCGGATCCTGGACGTGGAGCTGGCCCCCCCGGACTTCCACGCGCGCTACAGCGCACGCTCGAAGACCTATCGCTACTTCCTCGATGTCGCTCCCGTCGCTTCTCCCTTCCGCTGTCGCTACACGCTCCATCATCCCTACCCGCTCGACTGGGAAGCGATGTCGAAAGCGGCGGAGCGTTTCGTCGGGCGGCACGATTTCGAGTCCTTTCGCGCTTCTTCGTGCGAAGCCAAGACTTCGGAGAGGGAATGCACGGTCTCGCGCCTCTTGCAGGAGGGAAGAGAGTGGGTCTACGAAGCGGCCGCCGACGGGTTCCTACATCACATGGTGAGAAACATCGTGGGCACGCTGCTCGAAGTGGGTCGCGGGAAGATCGACCCGGGTGAGATCGACCGTCTCCTCAAAGCAAAGGACCGAAAGCAGGCCGGACCGACGGCCCCGGCCCGAGGCCTCCATCTGATGCGCGTCGAGTATTAGAAGGCTGGTGAGAAACGGGGTAGCGCAACTCACCTTGATTCAGTCCCGGCGGGAACGCTAATCTGTCAGCATGCCCGCCAAGAAAAGACCGCGGCCCGGCAAGGCGCGCCCAACCGGTACAAATTCCAACGTGCTCCGCGTTCGCGGTGCCCGTCAGAACAATCTGAAGGGAATCGATCTCGATTTGCCGTTGGGCTCTCTCATCGCCGTGACCGGCGTCTCCGGCTCCGGCAAGTCCTCGCTGGCGTTCGATACGCTCTATGCCGAAGGACAGCGCCGCTACGTCGAAAGCTTCTCGACGTACGCCCGTCAATTCCTCGACCGCATGGACAAACCCCGCGTCGATCGAATGGAAGGCATTCCTCCCGCCATTGCGATCGATCAAAGTAATCCGGTGATGAACTCGCGCTCCACCGTGGGCACCATGACCGAGATCAACGATCACGTCAAATTGCTGTTCTCGAAGATCGCCGAGCTCTTCTGCGGCGGTTGCGGCGAGAAAGTCGAGCGGGACACGGCCGGGACCATCGTGGAAAAGGTCCTTCATCGGTTTCCGGACGAGCCGCTCTTCATCGCGTTTCCGTTACGCCTCCCTGCCCGCGCTGAGCTCGGAGAAGTGGAAACGAGTCTCCGGCGGTTGGGTCTCCACCGCGTCTTGGTGGACGGCGAGGTCACCGAGGTCTCGCACTCCCTCCTGACCGGGCGGCGCGACCAACCGCTCTCGATCTTGGTGGATCGCGCCGCCGGCGCCGCCCGTTCTCGAGATCGACTCGTTGAATCCGTCGCTCAGGCCCTTCATTTCGGCAAGGGCGAGGTGATCCTCCACGTTCAGCATGAGGAAGAGCTCATCGAGGCTCGCTTCAGCGAGCACTTCCAGTGCCCTTCTTGCGACATTCACTATGTCGATCCGGTGCCCAACCTCTTCTCTTTCAACAGTCCCCTGGGCGCTTGCGAAACGTGCAAGGGCTTCGGCCGGACCATCGGCATCGACTTGGACCTCGTCATCCCCGATCCCCGACGCACGCTCCGGCAAGGAGCGATCAAGCCGTGGACGACGTCTTCCTACCGCGAGGGACAGGACGACCTCTTGGCCTACTGTCGCAGAAGGCGCATACCCGCCGACGTGCCCTGGGAAAGACTTTCCCGGGCGCACCAACGACAGGTGATCGAAGGCGATCGGAGCTTCTACGGCATCCGAGGGTTCTTCCAATGGCTGGAGAGCCGGACGTACAAGATGCACATTCGCGTGCTCCTATCGAGGTACCGCAGCTATGTCACCTGCGAGGCGTGCGGGGGGACGCGGTTCAAGAAGGAGACGCTCCTCTACCGGCTGGCCGGCAAGACCATCGGTGAGGTCTACGCCTCGAACATCGAAGAAGCTCTGGATCTATTCGCCACGCTGCCGCGGCGGCGCGGCGATCGGGTCTCGGAAATGCTGCTCAACGAGATCGTCGGCCGTCTCGGTTACCTCCGGGACGTGGGCCTCGGCTACCTCACGCTCGACCGCCAGTCCCGAACGCTCTCGGGCGGCGAGGTGCAAAGAGTGGATCTGACCACCGCCCTCGGCTCGTCGCTCGTGAACACGCTCTACGTGCTGGACGAGCCGTCAGTAGGCCTCCACCCGCGCGACACCTCGCGCCTGATGGACATTCTGAAGCGGCTCCGCGACAACCGGAATACCATCGCGGTCGTCGAGCATGATCCGGAAGTCATCCGACGCGCCGACTGCGTCATCGACCTGGGGCCGGGCGCCGGGGAGCGGGGTGGCGAGCTCGTTTTCTTCGGGGCCCCGGCGGACCTGGCCGCCTCCGAGCGATCGCTGACCGGAAAGTACCTCTCGGGCCAGTTGCGCGTCCCGAGGCGCAAGGTGCAGCGGCAGGTCCGCCCCGACCGCACGATTCGAATCGCCAAGGCCAGGCAGAACAATCTCCGCGATATCGACGTCGCCATCCCTCTCGGTGTCATGGTCGCCGTCACCGGCGTCTCGGGCTCCGGGAAGAGCACCTTGGTCGAGGAGATCCTCTATCGCGGCTATCAGAAGTCGAAGAGTCGAGGAGGCGGCACTCCCGGGGATTGTGACGGTATCGAGGGTCTCGACCTCATCCGGGACATCGTGCTCGTCGACCAATCTCCGGTCGGGAGAACGCCACGATCCAACTCCTTGACCTACTTGAAGGCGTATGCCGTCATTCGCCAGCTCTTCGCGTCGACTCGGGCAGCACGGAGGCGCGGCTTCTCCGCCAGCACGTTCAGCTTCAATGTGGATGGAGGCCGGTGCCCCCTCTGCTCGGGGGACGGTTTCGAGAAAGTCGAGATGCAATTCCTCTCCGATGTCTACGTGACCTGCGAGGCGTGCGGCGGCGCACGATTCAAACGCGAGGTCCTCGACGTTCGTCTCCGCGGAAAGAACATCCAGGACGTTCTCGCCATGACCGTGACGGACGCGCTCCACTTCTTTTCGGATCAGAGCAAGATCGTCGGCCCCCTGGACATGCTGCGGCAGGTCGGCCTCGGCTATCTGCGGCTCGGACAACCGGTGAACACGCT
>JBOGJF010000513.1:0-5077 GCA_050747785.1 Vicinamibacteria bacterium | reverse complement strand
GCGGCACCGGCCCTTTCCGGTTTGCTCCGCGAAGGGCTGGAGCAGGTGCTTCCGGACGATCTCGACGCGTGGTCTGAACGCGCGCGCACCACGCGGAAGGCATGGCGGGAGGAAGGGGTACCGATGTCGGAGCGCCGCCCTTTGTTGCTCCGTGCCCTGAACGAGCTTTACGGGGAGCGTTCCGAATGAAGAAGGGAATGGTCTCCCTCATTGGGGCGGGGCCGGGCGATCCGGAGCTTCTCACCGTCAAGGCGGTGCGGCGCCTGCGCGAGGCGGATCTCGTGCTTCACGATGCTTTGGTGCCCGCGGAAGTGATTGCCCTGGCTGGTCGGGCGCGGGCCTTCGACGTCGGTAAGCGCGCCCGTCGCAAATCTACACCTCAGGAGACCATCCACCGCATCATGATCCACGCCGCCGAGCGGGGCGAGCGCGTCGCTCGCTTGAAGGGCGGCGATCCCTTCGTTCTAGGACGGGGTGGCGAAGAGGCCCTGGCCCTTGCCGCCGCGGGCGTTCCATTCGAGATCATTCCCGGAGTCAGCTCGGCGATTGCCGCACCCGCGCTCGCCGGCATCCCAGTCACGCACCGCGGGATCGCGTCCGGCTTTCTCGTCGTGTCGGGACACTCCCCCGATTCCTATCGGGGTCTTTTGGCAGGTGCCCTGCCCAACTCGGCGACCGTGGTCGTGCTCATGGGCGTTGCCCATCGCTGCGCGGTCGCCGATTTTCTCATTCATTGCGGCTGGAGAACCGATACCCCCGCCGCGCTCGTGTTCGCCGCCTCGACTCCCGAAGCCTCGACCCTAGTGGGACGGCTCGATGAAATCGGACGGCTTCCGTTCCCGACCACGGATGCGCCCGGGACACTCGTGATCGGTGACGTCGTGTCTCTCGCCGATCGCATAGCCATCGCGAAGCAACTGCGCCCGGCTCTGGAGAAGGGAGTCCCCGTATGAGCGCGTCCTGGAAGGCAGCCCTCGCCGAGCGGTTGCCGGAAGAGCTCGCCCGCGAGATCGACATCTTCGAGACCGAGCTTGAGTTGCGGCGGCAGGGGAAGCTCGACGAGAAACTCTTCAACGAGACCCGGCTGCGACGCGGCGTCTACGGGCAGCGGTACGACAACGGCCAGCGGCACGATGGTGTGCGCACCCAGAAGCTCGACTATCCCTCAGCAGACGTGATGAAGGGGCCGGGCACTCTTTGGGACGCCCCGGGGATGCAGCGGATCAAGATACCGTTCGGAAGCGTCACGCCTGATCAGCTGGACACCCTGGCGGAGCTCGCCGAGGACTACTCGGACGGCATTCTTCACATTACGACGCGGCAGGATTTCCAGCTTCACTTCGTTTCCATCGACGACACGCCGGATCTCATGAGGCGTTTGGGCGCGGTCGGCATCACGACCCGCGAGGCCTGCGGCAACTCGGTCCGAAACGTCACCGCGTGTCCGTTGGCCGGCGTCTGCCATACCGAGAGCTTCGACGTCACGCCGTATGCGACGGCGACCAGCTACTTCCTGTTGGGGCATCCCGACGCCCAGGACTTCGGCCGCAAGTTCAAGATCGCTTTTTCGGGGTGTAAACAAGAGGCGTGCGGCCTGATCACGTTTCATGATCTCGGCTTCATCGCGCAGACACGAACCGAGAACGGCGAGACCCGTCGTGGTTTCGAGTTCTACGTCGGCGGGGGACTGGGCGCGGTGCCTCATCAGGCGATGCTCTTCGACTCCTTCCTTCCCGAGGAAGAGATGCTGCCCATAGCGCAGGCGGTCTGCCGTGTGTTCGCCCGGCTGGGGGAAAAGAAAAACCGTGCCCGTGCCCGGTTGAAGTTCTTGGTGTCCAGTCTCGGGATCGATGAGTTCCGGCGCCTGGTTCTGGAAGAGCGAGCCAAGCTTCCCGCGGAACCGCGCTGGACGGAGTTGGTGTCGGCTCTCAAGGAAGGGAAACCCGCACCGGGCGGATTCCTCATCGCGGCATCGGACAAGCCGGCTCGCCCCGCGGCTCGGCTTTCAGGAAACTCGCATCCCGACGGCTTCAATCGCTGGATGACCACCAACGTTTATCGACAGCGCCAGCCTGGATACGTCGTGGCGGCCGTCACCGTGCCCCTCGGAGATCTGTCCTCGCATCAAACACGCGAGCTTGCCGAGCTGGCCCGCCGGTTCAGCGGGGATTCCATCCGGACCACGGTCGATCAAAATATCGTTCTTCGCTGGGTGCCGGAGGCCGATCTGCCAGTACTCTACACCGCGCTCGCCGAGATCGGTTTGGGCGAGCCGGGCGCCAGCACGATCGTCGACGTCACGGCCTGCCCGGGTACGGACACCTGCAAGCTGGGCATCGCCTCCTCGCGCGGTCTCGCGGAGGAGCTTCGAACGAGGCTCTTGGAGAAGAACCTGGCTTTCGACCAGGCGGTCAAGAATCTCCACATCAAAGTGAGCGGCTGCTTCAATTCTTGCGGCCAGCACCATGTCGCCGACCTGGGCTTCTACGGCGTCAGCCGAAAGAGCGCAGGTCGCACCGTGCCGCACTTCCAGGTCGTCTTGGGCGGCCAATGGACCGAGAACGCGAAGTCCTACGGCCTGGCAATGGGAGCCGTTCCCTCGAAACGCATTCCCGAGGTCGTGAGCCGCATGACCGATTTTTATCGGGAGCAGGCGCAGCCGGGGGAGAGCTTCCAGGATTTCATCAAGCGAATGGGGAAGGTCGAGATCCGCTCCCTGCTCGACGACTTGGCGACGATCCCGACTTACGAAACGGACCGCACTCTCTTCTCCGATTGGGGTGATCCGCGCGAGTTCACGATAGGAGACTTGGGCC
The DNA here is from genome assembly GCA_050747785.1 of Vicinamibacteria bacterium. Lineage (GTDB taxonomy): Bacteria > Acidobacteriota > Vicinamibacteria > Marinacidobacterales > DATDRI01 > CBDANW01. The sequence goes on along the minus strand of JBOGJF010000513.1, from coordinate 2,261 downwards.
AGGGTGAGTGCGCCGGGGAGGTCATATCGCGGTTCGACTTCGCTCTTGCGGCCAGCGAGCGCCAAGTCTTCGAGGCCCAGCTACAGCTCGATGGGGGAGATCCGAAGAGCGCCATGAAGACCGCCTTTCGTGCCATGGTCGGCGCGGCCGAGGCGTTGATCCGCTCGCAGGACGCACAAGTAGTCTTCAGATCCGAGGACACGGAACGGATTGTTCTAGAGTTCAAAGATCGATTCTACGAGACGAAGCTCTTCTTCGATCCCTACGCGGGAGGGAAGTTCGCCCAGTATTTCTTCCGGGCCCACGAAGAGGCGGCGAACGGCAACGCTCGAGAAGATCTCGCCGGCACGGATGCGGCGCATCACCGCATCGAAGAAGCGCACCTTTTCGTCGAGGCCGTGTACGCGTGTCACGGCAGGATTCTGGAGCGACTCAATGTCACCGCCTAGTGCGCAGAATCCCCTCGAGGCACGGCGCTTCGGCATCAAGTTCTTCGCCGCCCAACCGTTCGAGGCGGGCCCGCGTGCGGTCGTCCCGATATTTCACGGTTGGATACAGGGGCACGTGCTGGACGACGAGTTGCTCATCGACGTCGCGGACTACGCGCACGTGCATCACGGTCCGGGCGTCTTGTTGCTGAGCTACGAGGGGCAGTACAGCCTCGACGAAATTGATGGGAGGCTTGGTCTCCGCTACAGCCGCCGCCGCAAGGGCGAGGGAAACGTGACGGCGCGACTGAGCGCGGCGTTCCGCGCCGCATTGAGAGCTTGCCGTCTACTGCAGGAGGAGCCCGCGCTCGGCGGCAAGCTGCGGTTCCGTTTCGACGAGATCCAGTTTCACGCGTATGATCGTCTGCTCGCTCACCGCTCGCCGGAGGTCTTCGAAGCGGTCAAGGAGGAGATGGACCGATTCCTCGCCGGGCTCTATGAAGGGGCGGACCGAATCGACATTCGGCCCGCGGGCGGACCAAAGGATCCGTTCGCGCTCCGCATTCAAGTCTCTCCCGCATCCGCCGTCCCGACCGTGGACGTGCTCCTGTCTCGGATCGAATCGGTCGTTACTTAGTGTTCGCTCGGCTTATCTTCCTCCACTGGCCTGGGGCCCCACCGCCGCCTGGCTTACTCCGATCAAAGCAACCCCGTCGTTTGGCGGCCGTCCAGCGACTACGCCCAGGCCTGTCGCTTCGGCGGCCTTCTCTTATCGGAGCCTCACTCTTCGTTCGGCTCCTGGCCTCCGCTCGACCGGCTTCGCTGCGGCCGGCGGGCGCCTGCGCGACGGCTGATGGCTCCCCGGCCGGGCGGCCTTTCGGGCCGTGTACACTCTAGCGGGCAGCGCGCTTCCGTTCCAACGCTTTTCGCGCTTCTTGCGCCACCGTCGCGATCAAGTGACCCATCTTCGGATGCTCCGGCTTGAGGTCGGTTTCGATATCGAAGTGGCTGAGAGCTCCGCTCGTCGTCGGGCCGATGGATGCCACCAAAATGCGGTCGCGAAGAGCGTCCCGTAGCTTCTCGGCGAGGCCTGATTGCTCAGCGATCTGAAAGAGATGTTCCACCTGGATAGCGCTCGTGAACAAGGCGATGTCGATCGTCCCGGCGAGCGCTTGGTCGATCGCCTCTTCGAGCGGGCCGGTATCGTCGGGAAGCGCCCAGGCATAGACCGGGATCGGTGTGACGTGGGCACCGCGTCGGCGCAAGGCGTCCAGCAGATCCGGATTGCGGGTGCCATATTCCTGAACCGCGACGCGCTTGCCGGAAACTGGGAGCTCGGCATCGAGCGCGGCCACGAGGTCGCGCCACGTATTGGGCTCGGGAACCGTGAGCGTCGGGCGGAGGCCCAGCTTCTTGAGGGCCGCGACCGGTTTGGGTCCGCGACATACGAGGCTCGTGGCGCCCATCGTCTTGGTCACGTCGTCGCGCGGCCAGGTCGTCGCGAGAACGTCGACCAGCATCGTGGTACCGACTCCGGTGAGAAGAATTAGAACGTCGCATTGACCGGCCATCAGCGTTTCACCGAAATCGAGTGCTTCGGTTTGTCGCGAAAGCGGCACTTCCTGTAAGGAAGGAGCGCGGATCGGCTCGCCGCCGTGCCGGCGGATGAGCTGGGCGAGGTCTTCGGCACGGCGGCTTTCGAAGCTGACGATCCGCAGTCCGTCCAGACCTTCCGGCATATTCGTTGATTCCCAGCGCCCACCTTACTCTACGCCAGCTCCACATCCCAAGACCGAAGGTTTGTCCTATCGGGGAGGGTGGGTTACAATGAAA